>NZ_JBBKBS010000003.1:0-163245 GCF_037890285.1 Phocaeicola sp. HCN-40430 | reverse complement strand
TTTTTTATCTTCTTTCTTTAATGAATAGTAACCATTGTAGCTCCAAAACCATACTCACGGAACGAAGCATCCTGACTGGAGTAATTTTTATATTTCCGCTTCAATTCATCCAAGATGGCACGGCGCAATACTCCATCCCCTTTTCCATGAATAAAGACAATTTTCTGTCCTTTCTTATTTTTATATTCTTCAAGCGTTTTATGAAATACATCCAACTGATAACTTAACATTTCTGCATTCCCCATCCCAGTGGTATCATCCAGCAATTCATGGATATGCAAATCGACCTCTACCAAATCATTTCTCATTTTAGCTTGCTTACGCTGGATCTTTCCCGGTACTTCGGGTTGAGCTTTCTTCAACAGAGCTTCCTTTATATCATCAGCCGAAACAAAAACCTGCTTTACGGCCTCATCATCACGAACTACATCGTAAATAAGAGCTGGCTCTTCAAAGAATTCAGACGGTTGAAAAGTATGCAGCTTATAGAATTTTACCGTATCAATACGAATTTCCTGACAAACTGCCGGTTTCAACAAGAATGTACGGTCGTCTTTGTAAGCAATCAGTTGCACTGCTACGTGTTCCATTCCGTTTAATGCACTCTTTTCAAACTCTTCCAAATGAAGTTTCATATTGGGTTTCACAGTACCTCTGCTGCGCAGTGTCCAACTTTTTCCTTCAGCCGACAAATACAAATAATCGATAAAATAATTGCTGTCGTTTATCAGATAAGCATCGAAAGATGTAGAAGATATAGCTTTTACATCTTGAGGTACATAAGCCAGGAACACATTCAATATATCGTTTCCACGAATTTCGGGTGCACGATAGGTAATAGGCTTTTCCTCTTCCGGTTCTTCTTCTACAACCGCAGGTTCAGGCTTTGATACCGACTTCAACGGAATGTTATAATCGTCTGTCTGAATTACCACACACTCTTTTATCAGCATTGGAATTTCAAAACCATCTTCTCCTTCCACCAGTGCAATATCTTTTCCTTGAAATCCTCGTACTATTCCACCTCCTACTTCACTCAGAAAGCGGACTTTATCTCCTATTTTCATATTTGTTCATTTTTTTATTCATACAAAAGTAAAGAGTTTAAAGAAATACACCTCCAATATTTGATAAAAAAATCAAACCTTTTCATCTATATAAACTAGGAATATTATACTTTTGCAAACTATAAACTAACTGACTGACAAGATGGAAGAAACAAAACACATCAAAATCAACGATTATAATTATCCTCTTCCGGAGGAACGTATCGCAAAGTTCCCTCTTCCTGTACGAGACCAGTCCAAACTGCTGGTATATCGAAAAGGTGAAATAAGCGAAACCATCTTTACTTCATTACCAAACTATCTGGATGCCGGTAGCTTAATGATTTTCAATAATACAAAGGTTATTCAAGCCCGCCTTCACTTCCGTAAAGAAACAGGTGCCCTGATCGAGATATTCTGCCTGGAACCTATCCAGCCCAATGATTATGCACTCAATTTTCAGCAAACCCAACATGCTGCCTGGCTATGTATGATTGGTAACCTGAAAAAATGGAAAGAAGGCAGTCTGCACAAGGAGCTCACCGTAAAAGGAAAACCTCTCACTCTTACTGCTACACGCGGAGCTTGTCACGGGACCAGCCATTGGGTAGATTTTACCTGGAACAATGACGAAGTGACTTTTGCGGATATACTCGAAGTTTTTGGAGAACTTCCTATCCCTCCTTACCTCAACCGGGAAACACAGGAAAGCGATAAAGAGACCTACCAAACCGTATATTCCAAAATAAAAGGCTCAGTAGCAGCACCTACAGCAGGTTTACATTTCACTCAAAGAGTATTAGATTCGCTGGCAGAAAAAGGTGTCGATCTGGAAGAAGTAACTCTTCATGTAGGAGCAGGTACTTTTAAACCTGTGAAAAGCGAAGAAATAGAAGGTCACGAAATGCATACAGAATACATCTCTGTCAATCGCCGCACCATTGAAAAATTGCTTGCGCATCAGGGAGAAGCTATTGCAGTAGGAACTACCTCTGTACGAACATTGGAAAGTTTGTACTATATAGGAACTACAATCAGTCAACACCCGGATGCCAGTCAGGAAGAATTACATGTAAAACAATGGCAACCTTATGAAACTTCCTCGTCTTTAAGTGCCATAGAAGCATTACAGCAGATACTGAATTACATGGAGAGACACCAGTTGGAGACTCTTCATACCAGTACTCAAATTATCATCGCACCAGGATATGAATATAAAATAGTAAAAAAGATGATTACCAACTTCCATCAGCCACAAAGCACCCTGTTACTGTTGGTTTCAGCTTTTGTAAAAGGAAATTGGAAGAGTATCTACGATTATGCACTCAGCCATGATTTCCGCTTCCTGAGTTATGGAGATTCATCACTGCTAATACCGTAAAACAGAAATATATAACTTTATCAACCCCATAGAAGAAACACGGTTTTATCTTGATAAAAGTCAAGAAAAGCCGTGTTTCTTTATTATATACCATTTATCAAAGAACAACTACTCATAAAAGAGAATATATTTGCGTCGGATAACATGGACAAACAACTAAACGAGCACATTATTAAACTCTGTAAAACAGGGAAAAACGACACTAATAAACTAAACAAAAGTAAATGATGAAACAGGTAAAAAGTTTTTTTAAGGTGGTAAAAAGAAATCTGCAATGGAGTGCCATAGCCATCTATGGACAATACTCTAAATAAGTGCAGTGTTTTCAGAAGAATACAAATACAATTACACCGAACTAAGGTTGTTTGTGAGAACAGACAACCTTTCTTTTTGATTTAATTGATATATAACAAAAAAGCACTTCCAGTTAGAAGTGCTTTTTGTTGGGCTACTCGGACTCGAACCAAGAAAAACAGGACCAGAATCTGTTGTGTTACCATTACACCATAGCCCAAACTTAACAGATATCCTCTCCGTGAGGACCTCCATGCCTTTAAGTGAGTTGGGCTACTCGGACTCGAACCAAGAAAAACAGGACCAGAATCTGTTGTGTTACCATTACACCATAGCCCAAAATCACAAGATGTTGTCATCTTTTTGTTTTGACGGTGCAAAGGTACAACATTTTTTGAACACACAAAGCATTTATCACTTTTTTTTCAAGAAAATATTTTCTTTTCCTAAAAATACAATGTCTTTACCTCATCGTATTTCTATCTAAAGAGAACTTTTATCACTAAAAATATAAAAAAGAGAAAGAGAATTAAAGCACTTTCTTTCGTGATATACAGAAAAGCAAGTATATTTGCCAGACATATATTAATGATAACTTTGAATAGAACAAAATAAGAAAGAATGAACGAAACAAAAATCTTAGTAGAAAAAATAACTGAAGGCATTCAAGAGAAAAAAGGGAAAAACATCGTAATCGCTGATTTAACCAACATCGAAGATACAATCTGCAAATATTTTGTAATTTGCCAAGGAAACTCCCCTAGTCAAGTAGCAGCAATTGTCGATTCAATAAGAGACTATGTTCGCAAAGAAACAGGAAACAAAGTATATGCCATCGACGGATTGCGTAATGCACAATGGGTAGCTATGGATTACAGCGATGTGTTAGTACACGTATTTTTACCGGAAGTAAGAGATTTCTATAATCTGGAACACTTGTGGGCTGATGCAAAACTTACTCACATTCCTGATTTAGACTGAAATTTAATCCTATAAACACTTTTTTGACGAATTATGAATGAAAATTTAAATAACAACAAGCCCAAAATCAACGTACCTCGTCCTAATCTGACGTGGCTGTATGTTGCTATAGCGGCAGTATTTGCTTACCTGTTATTTACCAGCGACGGAGGTAGTGCCAGCAAGGAGGTAACCTACACCGAATTCAAAGATATGGTAAGTAAAGGCTATGCAAGTAAAATTACCGCCTACGATGACAATACGGTGGAAATGCAAATCAAACCAGAACATATTGTCGACGTATTTAAAAAAGATGCTAGTAAAGTAGGAAGAAGTCCTTCCATAACTGTAGAAGTCGGTTCAATAGAATCGCTAGACAAATTTCTTGAGCAAGAACAGACAGAAGGACATTTTACCGGTACTATCAATTACGAAAAGAGAAACAATTATTTCGGAATGATATTCTGGAACATTGCTCCGTTCCTTCTTCTGATTGGTATCTGGATGTTTGCTATGCGACGCATGAGCGGTGGAGCCGGAGCAGGTGGCGGAGGTAACGTATTCAACGTTGGAAAAAGTAAAGCACAATTGTTTGACAAAGGTTCTACACGTGTTACTTTCAAAGATGTAGCAGGACAAGCAGCAGCCAAGCAGGAAGTTCAAGAAATTGTAGACTTTTTGAAACAGCCGCAAAAATATACCGATTTGGGAGGAAAGATTCCTAAAGGCGCTTTGTTGGTTGGCCCTCCGGGAACTGGTAAGACCTTACTTGCTAAAGCTGTAGCAGGTGAAGCAGACGTACCATTCTTTTCTATTTCAGGTTCCGATTTCGTAGAAATGTTTGTCGGTGTAGGTGCTTCACGAGTACGCGATCTTTTCCGTCAGGCAAAAGAAAAATCACCTTGTATCATCTTTATTGACGAAATTGATGCCGTTGGTCGTGCACGTGGAAAAAACCCCAGCATGGGAGGAAATGACGAACGTGAAAATACATTGAACCAGTTGCTGACTGAAATGGATGGATTTGGTTCAAACAGCGGCGTAATTATCCTTGCTGCTACAAACCGCGTGGATATTTTGGATAAAGCGTTATTGCGTGCGGGACGTTTCGACCGTCAGATCTATGTAGATTTACCCGATTTGAACGAACGTAAGGAAGTATTCGGAGTACATCTGCGTCCATTGAAACTGGATGATAGCGTAGATATTGATTTGTTATCACGTCAGACACCAGGATTTAGCGGTGCAGATATTGCCAACGTATGTAACGAAGCCGCATTGATTGCCGCACGTCATTCTAAAACAGCTGTCGGAAAAGATGACTTCCTTGCTGCTATCGACCGCATTGTAGGAGGACTGGAAAAGAAAACCAAAGTAATGACTGCAGCAGAAAAGCGTGCCATTGCATTGCACGAAGCGGGTCATGCTACTATCTCGTGGTTCCTGGAACACGCCAATCCATTGATTAAAGTGACCATCGTACCACGTGGACGTGCCCTTGGAGCAGCCTGGTATCTGCCCGAAGAACGACAGATTACGACCAAAGAGCAGATGCTCGATGAAATGTGTGCTACACTGGGAGGACGAGCTGCCGAAGAAGTATTTATCGGACACATTTCTACCGGTGCCATGAACGACTTGGAACGCGTCACCAAACAAGCATATGGCATGATTGCCTATGCAGGTATGAGCGACAAGTTACCTAACTTATGCTATTACAGCAACGATGAATACAGCTTTAACAAGCCTTATAGTGAACATACTGCCGAACTGATAGACAAAGAAGTTCAATCGATGATCAATGAGCAGTATGCACGTGCAAAAGCGTTGTTGCAGGAGCACAAAGAAGGTCATAATCAGTTGGCACAATTGCTGATAGATAAGGAAGTAATCTTTGCGGAAGATGTAGAAAAGATTTTCGGCAAACGTCCGTGGGCTTCACGCTCCGAAGAAATCATGGCTGCAGAAACAACTGCAGAAAGCAACTCTGAGGAAGATACAGCCCAACCGCAGGAAACAAAAGTTTCTGAAACTGAAACAACTTCTGCAAGTGAAGAAAAGCAATAATAAGAATTAGAAAAAGTAAAGAATCTGTAGCCTGTTTTTTGTGCACAGATTCTTTGCTTCTTATAAAGTCAAAGTTTTGAAAGAACAACGTCTGAATTTGCATTCCTTATATTTAAGGATTCAGCAAGACAAAGACCTCAAATCAAAATTGAAGAACTCATAAACTCAGTAAACATTAACCCTCAAAAAATATTGCCGTGAAGAGCAACTTTATCCAACGAGCCATTACAGGTATAATTTTCATAGCTGTACTGATAGGATGTATTTTGGGAGGTGGAATTCCCTTTACCATCCTTTTTGCACTAATTAGTGCATTAACGATCCATGAATTCGGTACGATCGTAAACCGTACCGGAAAGGTTCAGATGAATAAGCGTATTACCGTATTATCAGGTGTATTCCTCTTTCTTTGCTTCAGTTATACAGGAGTAGTACCAGGTACATACGAAATCTTTATCCCCTACCTGTTTCTGATCATGTATCTGCTTATCAGTGAGCTTTACATGAAACGTAAAGATCCTATCAACAACTGGGCCTATGGAATGATGAGCCAGCTTTATATCGCTTTACCTTTTGCCCTGCTTAATGTATTGGCTTACCATACGACAGAAGCAGAAGGTATATCACAGTATAACCCAATTTTACCTTTGTCTATTTTTATTTTCAACTGGGTAAACGACACAGGCGCTTACTGCACAGGTATGCTTTTTGGAAAACATCGCCTGTTCGAAAGAATTTCTCCTAAAAAATCATGGGAAGGTTCTATCGGAGGAGCAGCATTCAGCATTGTAGCCGCTATCGTCTTAGCTCACTTCTTCGACTTCCTGACCGTAGCACAATGGATTGGCTTAGGACTGACTGTAGTCATTTTCGGAACATGGGGTGATTTGACCGAATCTTTGCTAAAACGAACATTAGGTATCAAAGATTCCGGAAACATCCTTCCCGGTCACGGAGGAATGCTCGACCGTTTCGACAGTACCCTAATGGCTGTACCGGCTGCAGTAGTTTATCTGTATGTTATTTCATTGGTATAACACCCTGCCTCAATAATAAGGCCATAAAAAATAAGCGTGAGCAATATATCGGAATAATTGCTCACGCTTATTTTTTATCACACTTTTATTATCTTTTCCGCAACGAACAGACAATAGTCTTGGCAGCTCTTTCGGAAGCCCCGGGAGCCCCCAAACGTTCTATCAGGCAATCATAATCATTCAGCATCCGGGCTCGGGAATTTCCTCCTTCCAGAATAGCCGAAAGTTCTGCTTTCACATTCTCCACAGTCATACCGTCGGCTACCAACTCTGTAACCACTTCTTTATCTGCTATCAGATTAACCAGCGAAATATATTTCACTTTCAAGATATGCCGACGAAGGAAAGAAACCAGTTTACCCATTGCTGTATAATAACATACCACCTGCGGCACACGAAACAAAGCGGTTTCCAATGTAGCTGTACCCGAAGTAACTAAAGCAGCCTCAGCCTGCTGCAACAAACGATAAGTCTGTCCAAATACAATCTTCGTATCAGCAGCCATGTACTCACGGTAGAAAGAAGGATCGATACCGGGTGCTCCAGCCACTACAAACTGATATTCCGGAAAATCTTTTGCAGCTTCTATCATACGAGACAGATTATCTTTTATTTCCTGCTTCCTGCTACCGGCAAGCAAGGCAATAATGGGCCGTCCGTCCAAAGCATTGACTGTTCGGAATGTTTCTGCAGTTTCCTGTCCTTTTTTCCGGAATTCGTCTACAGCATCTACACACGGATTACCCACATAACATACCGGATACTGATGCTTCTTAAAGAAATCGACCTCAAAAGGAAGAATGGAAAACAAACGGTCTACATCCCGTTTTATATTCTTGATGCGATACTCTTTCCATGCCCAGATTTTAGGAGAGATATAATAATACACTGGAATCTGTGTATGCTTTTTGATATATTCAGCAATCTTCAGATTGAAGCCCGGATAATCTACTAAAATCAAGACATCCGGACGCCATGCTTCCACATCGTGCTTGCAATAATCCATGTTGCGGAAAATAGTACGCAAGTGCAACAGCACAGGAATGAACCCCATGTAAGCCAATTCCTTATAATGCTTCACACAGGTACCTCCCACCGCTTTCATCAAATCACCTCCGAAAAAGCGAAATTCAGCTTGTGGATCTTCCTGCTGCAAAGCCTTCATCAAATTAGAAGCATGCAAATCGCCCGATGCCTCTCCTACAATCAGGTAATATTTCATAAGTTCCAGGTTTTCAATTCTTCCATCAACTTATAATCCGTCACATCCACTTTTGTCGGAGTAATTGCCACATATCCGTTGTCTAAAGCCCAATGATCTGTTGCCTCTGCTCCCACTTCCAGATTACAATAGTCCCCTGTCAGCCAAAAGCTGTATCCTCCGCGTGGGTTTTCTGTCTTTACAAACTCGTTAATCCACACCCCATTGGTCTGCCGGCAAACGCGTACACCTTTTATTTCCGCTGTATCCGGGAAGTTTACATTCAGACAAGTTCCGTTGGGAAGACCTTTTTCCAGCACCTTTTCTACAATAGAACGTACATAAGGTAGGACCGGTGAGAAATCGGCATCTGCCGCATGATTACACAACGAAAAGCCTACCGAAGGAATCCCTTTGAGACAACCTTCTATCACCACTCCCATAGTACCCGAATAATGTACATTGACAGAAGAGTTATCTCCATGATTAATACCACCGATAACCATACTGGGAACACGTGTTACGATATCAAACAAAGCCAGCTTAATACAGTCTACAGGCGTTCCTGTACATTTATAAATAAATAACCCCGGTTCTTGTTGTATCAGCGAATACTGCAAGGGCTGCACAGAAGTAATTGCTCCCGATGATCCTGAGCGAGGACCGTCTGGCGCCACCACAACCAAATCTGCAACCGGACGTAGAGCCTTTATCAATTCACGTATACCTTTTGCATTAAACCCATCATCATTCGACAACAATAAAAGCGGTCTTTCTTTAGCCATAATTCTACTTATTTTATTTATGGCAGTAAAGGTACAATCTTTCAGGCGATTGCCCAAGCAATCCTCAGACTACATTGCGTTTACAAATCTTAATCTTCTCAAACTTAGAAGCATAATTAAGTAAAAATATGTATCTTTGCCCTGCTCAAGTTATTAACAAAAGCAGTGAGTTATCAACACATCTTACGAAATATAGGGTCAGATGATAGGTACTCTCCGCTATTATTAGTTACTTCGCTGTCAGAATAAACTGATTAATATGGGAAAAATTATTGCTTTAGCCAATCAAAAAGGCGGAGTAGGCAAAACTACGACAACTATTAATCTGGCTGCATCATTAGCTACCCTGGAAAAAAAGGTTCTGGTAGTCGATGCAGACCCACAGGCAAACGCTTCATCCGGTTTGGGAGTAGACTTAAAAGACATAGATTGCTCCATATACGAATGTCTGATAAACCAAGCTGATATAAGAGAAGCGATTTATACAACCGATATTGACGGATTGGATATCATTCCTTCGCACATCGATCTTGTCGGTGCAGAAATTGAAATGCTGAATCTGGAAAATCGCGAGAAGATTATGAAACAGGCCTTAGAACCTATGAAAAGTGAATACGACTATATTCTGATAGACTGTTCACCTTCGTTGGGACTGATTACCATCAATGCGCTTACCGCTTCCGATTCTGTCATCATCCCGGTGCAATGTGAATACTTCGCACTGGAAGGTATCAGCAAATTGCTGAATACCATTAAAATAATAAAAACAAAATTGAATCCGGCATTGGAAATAGAAGGCTTCCTTCTCACCATGTTCGATTCTCGTCTGCGTCTGGCCAACCAGATATATGATGAAGTAAAACGACATTTCCAGGAACTGGTATTCAAGACCATTATACAGCGTAACGTAAAACTGAGTGAAGCTCCAAGCCATGGTATTCCGGCCATCTTGTATGATGCAGACTCTACAGGAGCAAAGAACCACCTGGCATTGGCAAACGAAATTATAAATAAAAACAGCAAGTAAAAAACTATGGCAGTACAGAAAAAGTTTGCATTAGGCAGAGGACTTGACGCATTGATTTCTACCGAAGAAGTAAAGACTTCGGGCTCCTCTTCTATCAACGAAATTGAGCTGAATAAGATTTCTGTCAATCCCAATCAGCCTCGCCGCGAATTTGATCCGGTAGCCTTACAAGAACTTGCAGACTCCATCGCGGAAATAGGTATTATCCAACCTATCACATTACGTAAACTCAGTGAAGATTCTTATCAGATTATAGCAGGAGAACGACGCTACCGCGCTTCTATACAGGCCGGACTGAAAACGATTCCTGCTTATATCCGTACGGCAGACGATGAGAATGTAATGGAAATGGCGCTGATAGAGAACATTCAGCGTGAAGACCTTAATTCACTGGAAATAGCGCTGGCTTACCAGCATCTTATAGAGCAATACGAACTGACTCAGGAACGTTTGAGCGAACGCATCGGAAAAAAACGTACTACTATAGCCAATTATCTGCGCCTGCTGAAACTACCGGCTCAGATACAGGTTGCTCTGAAGAACAAGGAAATAGACATGGGACATGCACGTGCTTTGCTGGCACTGGACGATCCCAAGACACAAATCCGCATCTTCAACGAAATTCTGCTTCAAGGATATTCGGTTCGTAAAGTAGAAGAAATTGTAAAAGCACTCACTTCGGGAGAAAGCATCGAATCGGGGGGAAAGAAAATCGCTCCCAAAGGTGCAAAGCTTTCTGAAGAATATACTATGCTGCAAAACCATCTGTGCAGTTTTTTCGGAACCAAAGTACAGTTGTCATGCAGTGCCAAAGGAAAAGGGAAAATCAGTATTCCATTTAATAACGAAGCCGACTTGGAACGTATCATGGAAATTCTGGATACACTAAAGGCTGAATAAAAGAAGAACAAATTGAGACAACAACGTTATCTATACATATCATCTGTAATTCTGATTTTGTGTTTCATCTTTGGAGCACAAACAGAAGTTTCTGCCCGGCAAACCAATCTATCCGGTTTGTGGGGAGATTCTATACAGGTGCATCATCGTACAGACAGCATTGCTTTGCAGGATACGGTGAGAAGCGAATGGTCGGATATCCACCAAAAAGAACTGGAAAAACTGGAAGCTCCGGTAGATACAGCCGCACTCATCCGCCAAAACGATTCCATCCAGCAAACAATGTTACAACAACAGCCTGCAGAAACCAAGAAAAAACGCTGGTTGCCCGTACCCAACAACTCCATTTGGCTGGGACTGGTAATTCCCGGTGCAGGACAGATTTACAATCATAAATACTGGAAACTCCCCATCATCTACGGAGGATTCCTGGGATGTACCTATGCCCTTACCTGGAATACCAAAATGTACAAAGATTACTCACAGGCTTATCAGGACATCATGAGCGACAATACTGAAAATGACAGCTACATGAACTTTATCAAAAACGGTATGACCAAGGAAGATGTCTTGAAAAATCTGGACTATTATCAGAATATATTTCGCCAGCGCAAGGATGCTTTCCGACGTCAACGAGACTTAAGTATCATTGCCTTTATTGCTGTATATCTGCTTTCAGTTGTCGATGCCTATGTGGATGCCGAACTGTCGAACTTCGATATTTCGGACGACTTGACCATGACACTGGAACCTACTATATTCAATGATGCATATCGTGGCCGACCGCAAGGTATAGGCATACAATGCAATATTAAATTTTAATCCATGAAAAAAATATTTATCGGTTTACTAACTCTGCTAAGTACTTCTGCACTGTATGCACAACAGACAGAACAAAGCATAACGGTCCGCTCGGCCAGTGGAACTGACCAGGTAATTGACTTACCGGAAGGTATGTTGTCTACTACAGATAGTTTGTACTTAGACTGGATATCCAAGAACTATATCAATTTAGGGGAAAACTGCACAAGCACCGCCACCAATCCTGTTGTCAGCGACTCGGTCTATATCGACCGTCTGCAGCGTATTCCTGCCATTATTGAAATGCCTTACAACGAAGTGGTAAGAAAATTCATCGACATGTATGCTACTCGCTTGAGACAGAAAGTAGCATTTATGCTGAGTGCAAACAATTTCTACATGCCTATCTTCGAGGAAGCACTCGACCTGTACGACCTTCCACAAGAGTTGAAATACCTGCCGGTCATTGAATCGGCCCTCAACCCTACAGCAACTTCACGCGCAGGAGCAGTCGGACTCTGGCAGTTCATGCTGACTACCGGCAAAATCTACGGGTTGAAAAACAACAGTCTGGTAGACGAACGCCGCGACCCTATCAAGTCGACCCGTGCTGCTGTACGCTACCTGAAAGATTTGTACGAAATATACAACGACTGGAATCTGGTATTGGCTGCCTACAACTGCGGACCGGGTACTATCAATAAAGCCATCCGCCGTGCCGGAGGAGAGAAAGATTTCTGGACTTTGTACAACTATCTGCCTAAGGAAACCAGAGGATATGTGCCTGCATTCATTGCTGCCAATTATATCATGACATATTACTGTGAGCACAATATCAGTCCGATGGGAATGCGCATGCCCGAAGGAACCGATACTATCCAGGTATCTAAAAATCTGCATTTGCAGCAGGTAGCAGATGTCTGCAAAATCAACATCGACCAGTTGCGTGCCTTGAATCCGGAATTCAAGAAAGATATTATCCCAGGCAACGAAGAGCCTTATGCATTGCGTCTGCCTAACAACATGATTAGCTGCTTTATCGAACACGAAGACAGCATCTACAACTATAAGCCGGAAATATACCAGAAACGCCGCGCAACAGTAGCTATCACTACTCCAAAATCTTCTTCGGGTAAGGCTGTATACCACAAAATACGCAGTGGAGAAACGTTGGGAGGTATTGCAGCAAAATATGGCGTCAGCATAAGTCAGCTACGCCGTCTGAACGGAATAAAAGGAAGCAACATACGGGCTGGAAAATCGCTCCGCATCCGATAATTCATTACTCAATCAGATACTGAAACAGAATCAGTTGTCTTGTCGGTACTTCGAAGGTTTAAATACAAACGAAGATCTACTGATACACGACAGTTGATTCTGTTTTTATTTTCATCCATCAGTCTTCATACCCTGATAAAATACATTTTTAAAGAAAAACGATTCGGGTTTCCGCATCGAAGCACATATTCGTTTGGACTGAACTTTCTGAGCAAGGAAACAACCCGACATAATCTTTTCAGCTCCTTCAAAGACAGCCTTGCCTTATTAGACGAATTTCCAGTACTTTCAAGTGATGAGTGCAGTTTTTCCTTGAAAAAACTATACTACTTTCAAGAAGAAACTGCACTCATCACTTGAAAGTACTGGGCAAAAGAATATAAACGGGATGAAATTTGTAATCTCAGAAAAAAGAATGAGCCCCAAAGAAAAAGCCCGACTTGTATGTCGGGCTTTTTCTTTCGTCTGATTTCGAGATGAACAGTCAGTACAATCTATATCTATTAATTTTGCGACAAATCTACAGCATAATTTGCACGTTTTCCTGACGGATAAACACCTGTCATAAACAATACCTGATCAGGAGATTGCGAAGCAGCCTTCATCACATCTTCCAAATCCTGTACGGTTTTCAACTGCTTGCTGTTTGCTTTCAGAATAATGAATCCTTTACGGATACCACTTTCCTTCATTCGGCCGTCCGATACTCCGGTTACCTCTACTCCATAACCCAAGTTCAACTGACGTTTCAAATCTTGAGGCACTTCACGGAAGGCAGCACCCAAAATCTGCATATCGACATTCTTCACAATTTTTGTATTACCCTGTGCATTCTTCAAGGTAAGTGTAAATTCTTTCTCTTTCTTATCGCGCAATACAGTCAATTTAATCTTATCACCCGGACGGTACTTAGCCAATGTACCTTGCAGTTCGGCCATAGTCTTTATCTTCTTACCTTCCATTGCAATAATTACATCGTTTTTCTGGAGCACTCCATCAGCAGATCCACCTTCTGTAACTTCCACAATCTGTACACCTTCTGTAGCACCCAGTTCTTTCTGTTCCTTCTTGATTTCATCCGGATATACTTCGTTACCCATATCACGTCCAGCAATACCCAACAACGCACGTTGTACAGTACCATATTGCTTCAAGTCGGTTACCACCTTCGTCATAATGCTGGTAGGAATGGCAAAACCATATCCCGAATAAGCTCCTGTAGGTGAATAAAGCATGGCATTGATACCTACCAGTTGTCCGGTAGCATCTACCAGCGCACCTCCACTGTTACCCTGATTGATGGCTGCATCGGTCTGAATAAACGATTCCACACCGTTTGCTCCCAATCCTCTGGCCTTGGCACTGACGATACCTGCTGTAACTGTAGAACCCAAGTTAAACGGATTACCTACTGCCAATACCCATTCTCCCACTTTCAACTGGTCGGAATCACCCACCGGAATAGCCGGGAAATCATCACCTTCGATTTTAATCAAAGCCAAGTCGGTAGAAGGGTCTGTACCAATCATACGGCCTTTCATTTCACGTCCGTCGTGCAGTTTTACAGAAATATCATCGGCATTTTCAATCACGTGATTATTGGTTACGATGTATCCGTCTTTCGAAATAATCACGCCCGACCCCAAACCACGACGTTCCGGAGTCTGCACCTGCTGACGGCGTCCCTGGCCGTCTCCAAAGAAGAAGTCGAAGAAATCCGGTTGAGTCTGAATGGTTTGTACTTTACTGCGCTGTACAGCCATGATATGCACAACAGAATTCAAAGAACTTTCTGCAGCTTTTGTCAAATCTACGGGTTGCATGCTTGCGGGCGACAAGGCAGCCGTACGCGTATTCAGATTAGTCTGAAATGCATCATTGAAGGAAACCTCACCTTTATTATCTTTTGATTGTAATACGGTATAAGCAGTAACTCCTGCTACACCTGCGCTGGCAACCAACATTGTCGCTGTTCCTATTACATACTTAGTTACTCTTTTCATAATTCTATTCTGATTATATTGTTAATTTCGTCATTTGTTTAACATTTCATTTGCTAAAGTAGAACAAAAATTATACGATTGTACTCCTTGTCAGTTCTTTTTTCTCTCTTTTAACAAAGGCATAGTACCCATTAACCGCAATTAACGGGCAATTCTGCCAATTTTACATTCATTATCAGTTATTTTTGTCAGCATCAAAGGATATTTTGCCAATTATGTCGCCATTTCGGTTTATTTGCGTACCTTTGCAGTGAAAAGCAGTTGGTCGGTTTGTCGCTGGTACATGTGTGTACAAGAGGAAAGTCCGGGCAACACAGAGCATCCTACTTCCTAACAGAAAGCTGCCCGCGAGGGTGGAGTAATGCAGAAGAAAATAACCGCCTTTTCTTTCGGGAAAAGGTAAGGGTGAGAAGGTAGGGTAAGAGCCTACCAGCCGTATAGTGATATGCGGGCTGTGCATCTTAGGAGTTGTAAGGTCATGTAAACCGGCATTAATGAGGGTTGCTCGCCCCACGTCGGAGGGTAGACCGCTAGAGCCTGCTGGTGACAGCAGGCGTAGATAAATGACAGACACCTTATTTTTATAAGGAACAGAACCCGGCTTATAGACTGACTGCTTTTTCTTTAATTTCATCCCCTCACTACTATGAACAAGAACCGAATAAACCAATGGCTGCATTTCTTCCAGTACGATATCTGGCGAATCACAGACGACGAGCTGAATCCTATCCAACGAAAGTTATATGCCTGCATCAAAATCCCCATTTTATCGGTTCGACAATTTTTGAATGACAGAATTCAGGTACGTGCCGCTGCATTGACTTATAGTACTCTGTTATCCATTATTCCCATATTGGCTATACTTTTTGCCATTGCCCGTGGGTTCGGATTCGATTTAATTATCGAGAACAATCTCCGTCAAAGCATGACTGAACAGCAGGCAGAACTTATCATCTCATGGATTAATTCGTATCTGCTTCATGCCAAGAGCGGAGTATTCATTGGAGTAGGTCTGATTATGTTGCTGTGGACTATATTGATTCTGACAGACAATATCGAGCGGAGTTTCAACGCTATCTGGCAGGTAAAACATCCCAGAAGTGTATTCCGTAAAATTACCGATTATTTCTCCATGATTCTTCTGTTGCCGTTGCTGATTGTCATCTCCAGTGGTCTGACAATCTTTATGACGACCTATATCAAAAACATGGATAACTTTTTGCTGCTGACCCCCATCTTAAAGTTTGTGGTACGCATGATTCCTTATATACTTACATGGGGAATGTTTATCGGTTTATTTATCTTTATTCCTAATACCAAAGTACGCCTGCGGCATAGCTGGTTGCCGGGTATCCTGGCAGGAAGTGCTTTTCAGGCATTCCAATACATTTATATCAACAGTCAGATATGGCTTTCAAGCTACAATGCCATCTATGGAAGTTTTGCAGCAATCCCCATGTTTCTGTTATGGGCACAAATATCATGGACCATCTGCCTGTTTGGAGCAGAAATGAGTTATGTAAGCCAGAACCTCACTTCTTTTGAATTTGGCAAGGAAACCGCCAATATCAGTCGGCGCTACCATGATTTTTTCTGCACCATCATCCTGTCTGCTATCTGCAAACAGTTCGCTCAGGGGAAACAGCCTTATACAGCCGAAGAAATAAGCAAGGAACATAAAATACCAATCCGTCTGACCAAGAAGATTCTGTATGAATTGCAGGATATGCATCTCATCTACGAAGCAGGAAATGAGGACAACCGGAAAGATACCGGTTATGTACCGGGAATGGATATCAACCGTCTGACAGTAGGAATGCTCCTGAGCCGACTGGATTCAACCGGCTCAGAAGCATTCAAAATAGATCGTAAACAATACTCAGCTTCTTGGGAGGCTTTGGTAAAAGCCCGCGACGAGTATATTTACCATAACAATCAGATTTTATTGAAAGATCTCTGATATTCTCTTTATTTGGTGAGCTGCATCATACGGCTCAGATACTTGCCGATAATATCGAACTCAATATTTACAATACTTCCTACCTTGAAAGTATGGAAGTTGGTATGTTCGTATGTATAAGGAATAATGGCTACCTGAAATGAATTTTCTGTAGGATTGCATACAGTAAGACTGACTCCGTTGACAGTAACCGAACCTTTATCTACGGTAAAATATCCACGTTTGGCCATTTCGGGATTGAAATCATACTTAAATGTAAAATACCAGCTTCCTTCTGCATCATCGATTGCCACACAAGTGGCAGTCTGATCTACATGTCCCTGTACGATATGACCGTCTAAACGACCATTCATCATCATGCTGCGTTCTACATTTACCTTATCTCCCGCCTGCAAAAGTCCGATATTAGAGCGTTCAATGGTTTCCTTCATGGCTGTTACAGTATAAGTACCATCCTGAATACTGACCACTGTAAGACATACTCCATTATGAGATACACTCTGGTCTATCTTCAATTCATCCACAAACGAACACTTCAAAGTAAGGTGAAGATTTTCCTGATCTTTTACTACCTTAACAACTTCTGCATATTCTTCTACTATTCCTGAGAACATAAGCTTAATTCTATTTTTTTTATATTATTATTCCTGTTATTTATTCATCAATCGGGAATAGGCTTGCTCCAAACCATCTCTCCCTCCGAATCGACTACCATAATTGTACCTCCGGCGTATTCTCTAATATAACTGTTTCCTTTTTCCAGCATATCTTCAGCCATATGAATCGCCTTCTCTTCAGTCTTTATTGAAAAACCTTTGTTATCAGTCGATCTCCCGTCTGTAAAATAGATATCGTATGTCTTCATCTTGTCTGTATATAAATAAAACAGCCGCAAATATATCAAAATACACGAAGCACCACAATAAGAAATAAAAAAAATCCTCACAATCTTCTTAAAGCTGATTGCAAGGATTACTACTAATCATTTTGAGCGGAAAACGAGACTCGAACTCGCGACCCTAACCTTGGCAAGGTTATGCTCTACCAACTGAGCTATTTCCGCAATTTATCATTGTGTGAAGGAAATGAGACTCGAACTCACACGACATAACTGTCACCACCCCCTCAAAGTGGCGCGTCTACCAATTCCGCCATTCCTCCATAAAAAAGAGAAAGGATGTCTTCTTTGTGCCCAGAACAGGACTCGAACCTGCATGCCTCTCGACACACGCACCTGAAACGTGCGCGTCTACCAATTCCGCCACCTGGGCAATTTACGCACAACCTTTCTGCTTTCGAGCGGAAAACGAGACTCGAACTCGCGACCCTAACCTTGGCAAGGTTATGCTCTACCAACTGAGCTATTTCCGCAATTTGTATCAAAATGTTTTTGAGCGGAAAACGAGACTCGAACTCGCGACCCTAACCTTGGCAAGGTTATGCTCTACCAACTGAGCTATTTCCGCAATTTATGTGCCCAGAACAGGACTCGAACCTGCATGCCTCTCGACACACGCACCTGAAACGTGCGCGTCTACCAATTCCGCCACCTGGGCAATTCTACTCTTATGAGTACGTCGCACTAAATGCTTTGAGCGGAAAACGAGACTCGAACTCGCGACCCTAACCTTGGCAAGGTTATGCTCTACCAACTGAGCTATTTCCGCAATTATTTTAATTACACAATCGGAAGTGATTTTCGATTGCGAGTGCAAAAGTAGTGCTTTTTTCCTTATCTGCAAAAATTAGCTTCATTTTTTTTCAGAAAAGTAGATTTTTCTTGTACTTACCCCACTAAAATCTCACTTTCTGCAATCTCAAAGCAGCAAACTTTTTTATGGAATAAAACAAACAAAGCCTTTATACAGAAAAAAGACGGTTCATACCGAAGTCTACAAAGCACTTCGAGATGAACCGTACAATTGAATCAGACTATATAATCAATTAGCACATTCTGTCACGATAATCCTCATATCGGAAGGTCTTATACACTTCCAGTTCGCCGTCTGTATGAAGCAAAGCAATAGACGGATGATGAATTCCGTTGAACATATTGGTTTTCACCATGGTGTAATGAATCATATCTTCAAAAACAATTCTTTCTCCAATCTGCAACTCATGATCGAACTTCCAGCTGCCCATATAGTCGCCACTCAGGCAGCTATTTCCTCCCAAACGGTATACATGATCCTCAGCTGATGCTGTTTTCACCGCATCGGCAGGAAGACTTTCTGCTCCACGTACCCGAGGCTGGTAAGGCATTTCCAGGCAGTCGGGCATATGACAAGTGAAACTTACATCCAGAATAGCAGTCCGTATGCCACGGCTCATTACTACATCGACAACCGATGCTACCAATGTACCTGTCTGCCATGTAAAAGCAGAACCAGGTTCCAGAATAATCTGCAAATGGGGATAACGCTCTTTCAAACCTTTTAAAAGTCCAATCAAATGCTCTACATCGTAGTCTTTGCGTGTCATCAGATGCCCTCCTCCTAAATTCAACCATTTCAACAGAGGAAACCAACGGCTAAATTTTTCTTCTATATGCTGTAAGGTCCGCTCCAATTCGTAAGAACTTGATTCGCAATGACAGTGACAATGAAAGCCTTCAATACCTTCGGGCAATACCTCCGGCAATGAATCGGAAGTAACTCCAAAACGAGTACCAGGAGCACAAGGATTATACAATTCTACTTCTACCTCTGAGTATTCAGGGTTAATACGTATTCCGCACGAAACACCCTCTTTCCGTGCTTGCGAAGAAAAACGTTCAAACTGAGAGAGAGAATTGAAAGTAAGATGACTGCTATATTTCAAAAATTCAGAAATATTTCTGTCAGTATAGGCTGGCGAGTAAGTGTGTGCCTTACTTCCAAACTCCTCGTAAGCCAAGCGGGCTTCATACACAGAACTTGCTGTTGTGTAATGAATGTATTCTCTGAAAATAGGAAAAGATTTCCACATCGCAAATGCCTTAAAGGCTAAAATAATTTCGACTCCTGCACGTTCTGCAACACTCTTTATCAGAGTCAGATTTTTTCTTAGCAAATCCTCCTCCATCACATAACAAGGAATATCTGCCGATTTGATTATTTTTTCTATTTCCATGTATATTTATTTTATTGATTGACAACTTTAAAACGTGCAAACTTCAACAGAAGTTGCTTTTCTCCAACATTACGGAAACGTACTGTAGCCTTACAGTTATCACCTGTACCTTCCACACGGATTACTTCTCCCAACCCAAAACGTTCGTGTTCTATGGTCTGTCCTACCGATACACCATGCGTAGAAGCGGAAGAGGATACCGAAGTGCCTGCAGTCGGTATTTTTCTTAATGTACGGGAAGGTGCAGGTTTTACAAAACGACGGGGTTCCTGAGGTATTTCGCCTCCATCGAACATGGAAGGTGCATGACGGTCGATATACCGCCCTTCCCTTTCCTCACGGTGTGCAGAAAACAGATTATCCTGCCGGAAACGAGTAGCCCCCTCGTCTACTTTACGTGCAATCGCTTCTCCTTGCGGCAAATTCAGATAACGGGAATCTATATCACTCAGAAAGCGACTTGGATTACAAAACTCCATTTTACCATACTTAAAGCGGCTTTTGGCATACGACAGGAAGCAATGTTCTTCGGCCCGGGTAATGGCGACATAAAACAAACGGCGTTCTTCTTCCAGTGCTTTATATGACGAACCGGACATCAGACTCGGAAATAAGTTTTCCTCCAGACCTACCACAAATACATTCTTAAACTCCAATCCTTTGGCAGAATGAATCGTCATCAATGTAATTTGAGGGACGTATTCATCTTTATTGTTGTCCTGATCGGTAAGCAAGGCAATTTCAGAAAGATAGTCCTGCAACAAAATATGCTCGTTTCCTTCTTCCTGACGGGTAGCACAAAAATCGTGCATACCATTCACCAATTCTTCTATATTTTCCTGACGGCTTAAATTCTCCGGTGAACGGTCCTGATAAATCTCACTGATAATACCCGACTGACGCACGATTTCACCTCCCAGTTCATAGGCAGTTTTAGAAGTTGCAGCTTCTACAAATCCTGCTATCAAATCGCGGAATCCCTGCAACTTGGCATGTGTACCTTTATTCAAACTGACATTATATGATAACGGCTCGCACAACACCGTCCACAGGCTTACCTTATGTATATTGGCAGCATTGACAATTTTTCCCAAAGTAGTATCCCCGATACCACGTGCCGGATAATTAATGACACGTTTTAAGGCTTCTTCATCATTCGGATTAACGGCCAGACGAAAATAAGCAATTACATCTTTTATCTCCTTACGCTGATAAAAAGACAATCCGCCATATACCCGGTAAGGCAAAGCGTGCTTGCGCAACGCTTCTTCAAAAATACGGCTCTGCGCATTGGTACGATACAATACAGCAAAATCATCATACCCATATCCCTCACGAGTGTGAAGTTGAGCAATTTTCCCGGCAACAATCTCCCCTTCTTCCACATCACTATAAGCACTGAAGACAGTAATCGGTTCTCCTGCCTCATTTTTCGAGAACACTTCTTTCCGTATCTGTTCTCTATTTTTCTCAATCAGACTGTTGGCCGCTTTTACAATGGTTTGGGTAGAGCGATAGTTTTGCTCCAATTTGAACAAGCGGGCATCATTATACAGCTGAGTAAATTTCAGGATATTGTCTATATTTGCTCCACGGAAAGAATAAATACTCTGCGCATCATCTCCCACCACGCAAACCTTGCGGTGAATGCCAGTCAACTGCTGCACAATACTATGCTGTGCAAAGTTCGTATCCTGATACTCATCAACCAATACATACTGAAAATGTTCGGCATAACGCCTGCAAATATCCGGATACTGTTTAAACAACAAATAGGTATACAACAGCAAATCATCAAAGTCCATTACATCACTCTGACGGCATCTTTCCCAATAAAACCGATAAATATCACGGACAGCAGGCATCTTCGCAGCTGCATCACTTTCGTATAATTCGGCATTAGCTGCATAAGCATCGGGTAAAATCAGATGATTTTTCGCGTTACTGATACGCGCCTGCACTGTTCCGGGTTTATAGACTTTATCATCCAGATGCATTTCCTTGATGATTGACTTTATCAGACTTTTGGAATCGGAAGAGTCATAAATCGTGAAATTAGATGTAAAGCCTATGCTTTCTGCCTCCGTACGTAATATACGTGAAAAGACAGAATGAAATGTACCCATCCACAAGTAACGTGCCCTTTCCACACCTACCTGGCGAGAAATACGCTCTTTCATTTCACGGGCAGCCTTATTGGTAAATGTAAGAGCCAATATAGAACGGGCATCATAACCACTATCCAGCAAATACGCTATTTTATAAGTCAAGACACGTGTCTTTCCCGACCCTGCACCTGCAATTACCAAAGAAGGTCCTTCGTTATAAAGTACGGCAGCACGCTGACTTTCATTCAGTTCATCCAAATAATTCACCATAAATATTCTGTAGAGATTCTGTTTTCGAGCTTATAAGCCGACAGGGTTGCAATGGTTTTATTTCATCATACTCCTATTTTACTTATAAACCAAGTCTACCTGTTATAAGATTGACCGGTACAAAGATACGCAATTCCAGAAAAATTTTAGATAGCTATGAACAAATCAGGAGACAATATTGTTTACTTTATAAAACAAGCCTAAAATCATCAAACAAGAGTTGCATTAGACATTATTAAGGTTATAGAGAAAGGTTAATTAAAGTAGGTTTAGTTTTCAGAAATCTTCAATTCTATCAGGATAACAATTGAAGTATTTCGAGAGAAAAAGATTGTTCACAAAAAACATCCCGTTGTTTCACTAAGAAAAACACAATTTTCACTAAGAAACAACGGGAATTTTTATGTTTTATCAGTTTTTAAAGCTATGAATAGGAGCCGGTATACGTCCTCCTCGTCCCACAAAAGCATCACAACTAAACGAGTTGACCGGCATAACAGGTGCATATCCAAGTAATCCACCAAACTCTACGGTTTCACCGACTTCTTTTCCTACCACAGGAATGATACGTACCGCTGTTGTTTTCTGATTAATCATACCAATAGCAGCTTCATCGGCAATAATACCCGAAATAGTAGCAGCCGATGTACTTCCCGGTATCGCAATCATATCCAGTCCCACAGAGCAGACACAAGTCATCGCTTCCAGTTTTTCTATAGTCAGTGCTCCGGCTTCTACCGCATCAATCATTCCCTTATCCTCACTGACCGGAATAAATGCACCACTTAATCCTCCTACATAAGAAGAAGCCATTACCCCTCCTTTTTTCACCTGATCGTTCAACAATGCCAGTGCGGCAGTCGTGCCGGGAGCTCCCGGATATTCCAGACCAATTTCCTGCAAAATTTCAGCTACACTATCACCCACAGCCGGAGTTGGCGCCAATGAAAGATCTATAATACCGAAAGGAACACCTAAACGGCGAGATGCTTCCTGTGCAACCAATTGCCCTACACGAGTAATTTTAAATGCAGTACGCTTGATTGTTTCACAAAGCACTTCAAAGCTTTGTCCGCGAATCTGCTCCAATGCATACTTCACAACACCCGGACCACTGACTCCCACATTAATGATAGCATCAGCTTCCGATACCCCATGGAATGCACCTGCCATAAACGGATTATCATCCGGGGCATTGCACAACACTACCAGTTTGGCACATCCCAAAGAATCGCGTTCCTTTGTAGCTTCTGCCGTGTCTTTAATAATTTCACCCATCAGTTTAACAGCATCCATATTGATACCTGTCTTGGTAGAACCGACATTAACAGAACTGCAAATACGTTCCGTGCAAGCCAAAGCCTTCGGAATAGAACGAATCAAAAGTTCATCACTACGAGTCATCCCTTTCGAAACAATCGCCGAGTACCCTCCAATGAAATTCACACCCAACTCTTCCGCCACGCGATCCAATGTCTGTGCAATCTTTACATAATCATCAGGAGTTTTACATGCAGAGCCTCCCACCAATGCGATGGGAGTAATTGAGATACGTTTATTTACAATAGGAATACCAAACTCCTTTGATATCTCTTCTCCTGTACTCACCAACTTTTCTGCATAGCGGAAAATTTTATTGTATATATTCTGACAAAGAACATCCAGATTGCTATCCGCACAATCCAACAGGTTAATCCCCATTGTAATAGTACGTACATCCAGATTTTCCTGTTCAATCATCTTATTGGTTTCAATAACCTCTGAAATATTAATCATACAAGAAAAGTTATAAAATTAAATACGATGCATTTTATTAAAGATTTCTTCACGCTGACACTTAATCTGCACTCCTATCTCATTTCCCAATTCGGCCAGCTCTGCTACAACCTGCTCAAAAGGTTTCTGCATGCGAGTTACATCTACTATCATCATCATGTTAAAATATTCCTGCACGATTGTTTGCGAAATATCCAAAATATTCACCTCATTTTCTGCCAAGTACGTACATACCTTTGCAATGATACCCACCGTATCCTTACCTACAACTGTAATAATCGACTTATTCATATTCATATATTGTTTTGTATTGTTTTTGTCAATAACAAAGGTACATATTTTCATATAAAAAATCCCATAATACTCTTTTCTTCAAAAAAAAGTGGCCAAAGTTTTGCATATTCAAAAATAATCCCTACCTTTGCATCGCTTTTGAGAAACAAAGCATCCTTCACAAGGATTTTGGAGAGGTGGCAGAGTGGTCGATTGCGGCGGTCTTGAAAACCGTTGTACCGCGAGGTACCCGGGGTTCGAATCCCTGTCTCTCCGCTATCCGTTGAAAACGGAAAATCATAACATCGCGGAGTGGAGCAGTTGGTAGCTCGTTGGGCTCATAACCCAAAGGTCGTCTGTTCGAGTCAGGCCTCCGCAACCAAGCATTACTTTATTAAACATCGCGGAGTGGAGCAGTTGGTAGCTCGTTGGGCTCATAACCCAAAGGTCGTCTGTTCGAGTCAGGCCTCCGCAACTAATTTCAAAGAGAAGCCTATCGCTCCTCTTTTTTTTTATTTTATCCGCACCCATCATATACCCTATTTAGGGTATTGCATCCCAATTCACTTTCCACTACTTTTGTTTTCAATATAAAAACATACAGATATGGCACGGATAAAAAAGCAACTGACCGAATTAATCGGACATACTCCATTATTATCACTGGACCGAATCAAACAACATCATCAGGTAGAAGGCAATCTTATAGCCAAACTGGAATTTTTCAACCCGGGAGGTAGCGTAAAAGACCGGATTGCACTGGCCATGATAGAAGACGCCGAACAAAAAGGACTACTCAAACCTGGCGCAACCATCATTGAACCTACAAGCGGAAACACCGGAGTGGGATTAGCATGGGTAGCCACAGTAAAAGGATACAAGACTATTCTCACCATGCCGGAAACAATGAGTATCGAACGCCAGAATCTGCTCAAAGCCATGGGGGCTGAGCTTGTACTGACCGCAGGAGAAAAAGGAATGAACGGAGCAATAGAAAAAGCCAACGAGCTTCATCAGCACACCCCCAACTCTATCATTCTACAACAATTTGAAAATCCTGCCAATCCTCAGGCACACACAGCTACTACAGCGCAAGAAATATGGCAGGACACAGACGGAAAGATTGATATCTTTATCGCAGGAGTGGGAACCGGAGGTACCTTAAGCGGAACCGGACTTGGACTCAAACAGCACAATCCTCACATAAAAATCATCGGAGTAGAACCTGACTCATCAGCCGTATTATCCGGAGACAAACCAGGACCACATAAAATACAAGGCATCGGAGCAGGCTTTATCCCCGACACTTATCATTCTGAAGTCGTCGACGAAATTATACGTGTAAAAGATGATGACGCTATCCGCACCGGAAGAGAATTATCTCTGAAAGAAGGACTATTAGTAGGAATTTCATCCGGAGCTGCCACATACGCCGCCATACAAGTTGCCTCCCGCCCCGAAAACAAGAATAAAAATATTGTCGTACTGCTTCCCGACACAGGAGAACGATATCTGTCAACCGTATTATATGCATTCAAAGAATACCCACTTTAATAACCCAAAAAACAAATACAACTTATGGATTTAAACAAACTACACTTCGAAACCCTCCAGCTTCATGCCGGCCAGGAACAGGCAGACCCTACCACCGATGCCCGCGCCGTACCCATCTACCAAACAACCTCATACGTATTCCACAATTCCGCCGATGCAGCAGCACGCTTTGCCCTGCAACAACCCGGCAATATATATGGAAGACTGACTAACCCCACTCAGGATGTGCTCGAAAAGCGCATAGCTACCCTAGAAGGAGGAATTGCCGCACTGGCTGTAGCCTCTGGAGCAGCCGCCATCGCCTATGCATTCCAGAACATCACCCAGACAGGCGATCACATTGTAGCCGCAAAAACCATCTATGGAGGTACATACAATCTTCTGGCACACACCCTTCCCACATCAGGGATACATACCACTTTCGTAGACCCAGAGCGCATCGAGAATTTTGAAGAAGCTATCCAGACAAACACCAAGCTTATCTTTATCGAAACCTTAGGCAATCCCAATTCAAACCTCATCGACATCGAAAAGGTAGCAGACATTGCACACCGTCACCACATTCCTCTCATCATCGATAATACGTTTGGAACTCCTTATCTGATTCGTCCCATTGAATACGGAGCAGACATCGTAGTACATTCGGCTACCAAATTCATCGGAGGACATGGTACAAGTCTAGGAGGCGTTATTGTCGACTCAGGAAAATTCGACTGGAAAGCATCCGGCAAATTCCCGCAACTTACCGAAGCAGACCCTTGCTACCACGGACTTAAGTTTACCGAAGTAGCCGGAGCTGCCGCATTCGTAACCCGCATACGCGCCATTCTGCTTCGCGATACAGGAGCTGCCATCAGCCCATTCAATGCATTTCTATTGCTACAAGGACTGGAAACACTTTCACTTCGTGTAGAACGGCATGTAGAAAATGTATTGAAGATAGTAGAATACCTGAACCAGCATCCAAAGATAGAAGCCGTACACCATCCGTCTCTCCCCAACCATCCTAATCACGGATTATACCAACAGTATTTTCCCAAAGGAGGGGGATCGATTTTTACCATCGACATAAAAGGAGGAAGCACAGAAGCACAAAAATTCATCGACAGCCTGCAGATATTCTCCCTTCTTGCCAATGTAGCCGACATGAAATCGTTGGCCATACACCCGGCCAGCACTACACACTCGCAACTCAACGAGCAGGAGTTAAAAGAACAGCACATCCTCCCCGGAACCGTACGTCTGTCAATAGGAACCGAACACATAGACGATCTGATAGCCGATCTGACACAGGCCCTCGATCAGATATAATACTCCACTATATCTACAAGTCCCGCACGAAGCGCATAACGAATCGCT
The DNA here is from genome assembly GCF_037890285.1 of Phocaeicola sp. HCN-40430. Lineage (NCBI taxonomy): Bacteria > Pseudomonadati > Bacteroidota > Bacteroidia > Bacteroidales > Bacteroidaceae > Phocaeicola > Phocaeicola sp. HCN-40430. The sequence continues at coordinate 136,054 of NZ_JBBKBS010000003.1, read as the reverse complement.
TCGTGCGCATTGTTTACACAAAGCTTACGAAAGATATTCTTACGATGTGTCATCACCGTATACACGCTAAGAAAACGTTCTGAAGCAATTTCCTTTGTCGATTTCCCCAAAGCCATTGCCCGAAGAATCTCTTTCTCGGTCGATGTCAAAGGCAAGACTTCTTCCTTTACCTTTTCTTTTGCATACAACCAGGAAGACACTTTCTCACAGACAAACAATCTGCCTTCCGAAGCCGCCGCAAAACATGCCTTTATCTCCTCCAAAGAAGAATCTTTCAGTAGCACACTGAATCCCTCCCTGCCACACACCATGCGGCGCACAAAATCTTCACTAAGAGAATCACTGAAAAGAATAAAATGAATACCAGAAAAACGTTCCTTTAATACAAACAACTGTTCAGCCGTACAATCAAACAAAGTATAGTCGAGCACTACCACCGCATCCCTGTTTTCCAACAAAGCTTCCGACAGCTCTTTCTCACTAAAAACACGCAGTCCCTTCCCTGCACCAAATCCGTGCAGTTGCCATACAGTTTCTATTCCAATGCAAGTCACATCCTGATTATCGGCCAACACCAACGTCTTCATAAAAGTATATCTGGTAATATGTTTCTTTCAAGAAAACAACGCCAGCATAAAAAATGTTCCGAACCAAACAGATAAAAAAGAAAAGCCTCGCAAATGCGAGGCTTATTGGAAGTGGGCGTTGACGGATTCGAACCGCCGACCCTCTGCTTGTAAGGCAGATGCTCTGAACCAGCTGAGCTAAACGCCCGAAAGGGAAATTCGATCAATAAGTTCTTTTTGGTGGGCGTTGACGGATTCGAACCGCCGACCCTCTGCTTGTAAGGCAGATGCTCTGAACCAGCTGAGCTAAACGCCCAAAAAGGCTTTCGAGAATCGATTTCATATCGGAGTGGGCGTTGACGGATTCGAACCGCCGACCCTCTGCTTGTAAGGCAGATGCTCTGAACCAGCTGAGCTAAACGCCCGTTGTATCGTTCTCGATTGCGGTTGCAAAGGTACAGCTTTATTTTAAACCTGCAAACATTTCCTGCACTTTTTTTCATAAAAAATTTCATCTTTCTTTCGCAGACAAATATAACATTCTTATTTTCAGCGACTAACCCTTATTCACAAAATCAAAAAAAATTCAGCCCTCAATACAGTAACACACACATACCCTTGCCTCCCATCACAAAAATACCATCCATATCCATAAAACAAAATGTTCAATCCTACCCTTATCAACCCCAATAATCGGTCTTTCTTCTCAGTCCGTCCGGTCGTTTTTGTTTTAGGACAAATATTATTTCTATAAAGTTACCTACTTTTGCCCCACTAAAAACATAACTACAAAATCATTCAAATATCATGTCACACATTTCTTCAGCAGCTTTTACCGATACAAAGCCACACTACGAACTTCTCAACGGACTACGAGGAGTAGCAGCATTACTAGTCGTATTTTACCATATTTTCGAAGGTCTTTCCTTTGCTGCCGGAGGTACATTGATTACCACCATCAATCACGGCTATCTGGCAGTCGACTTTTTCTTCATTCTTTCGGGATTTGTCATCGGCTATGCCTACGATGACCGTTGGAAAAGAAACATGACATTAGGCAACTTCTTTACACGCCGCCTGATTCGCCTTCACCCCATGATTATTATGGGAACAATCATTGGAGCTATCACTTTTTGCATTCAAGGCTCTGTACAGTGGGATGGAAGCCACGTTGCTACCTCAGCCGTTATGCTTGCCCTGCTGGCCGCCATGTTCTTTATTCCGGCTTATCCGGGAGCGGGCTACGACGTACGGGGAAATGGAGAAATGTTCTCTCTGAACGGTCCCAGCTGGTCTCTGTTTTTCGAATACATTGGAAATATCCTGTATGCCTTATTCATCCATCGTCTTTCCAACAGGGGACTGGCTATACTGGTCGCCCTTTCAGGTATCGGACTGGCCTGGTTTGCACTCTTCGACATTGTAGGATACGGCATGCTGGGAGTAGGATGGACACTCGATGGTGCAAACTTCTGGGGAGGCATGCTGCGTATGCTCTTTCCGTTTTCACTGGGTATGTTACTGTCCCGACACTTCCGCCCCATAAAAGCAAGAGGAGCTTTCTGGATTTGCTCGGCCGCATTGCTGATACTGTTTTGCGTGCCCTATATAGAAGGAAAATCACCGGTCTGCTTGAACGGAGTATACGAGTTGATTTGTATCGCTCTTATCTTTCCTGCATTGGTTTGGATAGCCGCCTCCGGTAAAACTACAGACAAACAGTCTACACGCATCTGCCGTTTTTTAGGCGACATCTCTTTCCCTCTGTATGCCATTCACTATCCGCTGATGTACCTGTTCTATGCATGGCTGATAAAAAACAAGCTTTATACATTTACAGAATGCTGGCAAATGGCCGCCCTTGTATACACAGGAAGCATCCTGCTGGCCTATCTGTGCTTGAAGTGTTACGACGAACCTGTCAGAAAATGGCTTAGCCGTAAGTTCTTATCCAAAAACAAGTAATCTGTGCTCCATTCTATCCATGCTCTGCCGGATTTCAGTCCACCACAATATAGGGCATGGATAGAATTTCCAGCGACTGATAAAACCCGCTCCAACTGACAAAATGTAAAAAAGGAACAACTCCCCCAACGGAGAAAAAGATAATAACAAAATGTCAAATCAGAGGCTTCTACACGGCGCTATTCGTCTCCTCACTCAGAAGTCATAAGAAATTTGCCCGTTTTCCGGCATTTGAAAAATTCACAAAGAAAGAGAATGCAGACATTTTCATCCTATTTTCCTACAAACAGCTCTACCCTTTTACAATATGCCTCCAATAAACATTATCCTGAGTCTTTTTATCTTTTTTCAAACGAAGAATATTTTTCTCATAAAAAGGACTGAATAGCCACAAAAACAACATTAAAACCGGATTCTATTCGCAACTGCAAACGTGATTAGTCGCGTAAGGCAACGCGATTAGTCACACAACCTGTCGATACTTGTATCATCAGCCCACAATACAAGTACTTTTATCTTCGATTACAAGTCTCTAATTTATGTTGTACAACAGAATACTCCGCATATTTTCTCTGTTTATACTCCCAAATTCCATTCGTGAGCATAAGTTTTGAGCAAAACACGAGTTAGCACAAAAGGCTTTTTCTTTTATTTTTATTATCAAAACAAGAAAAATCACATCGATTTGTCAACCTGAAATTTCAAGACAAATCAGTAAAATCAGTCATCCTTCGAAAGGCACAAACAGGGATATAAATAAAAATAGGCTGCTCTCGTTAAGAGAACAGCCTATATTAGTTTGTCATAAGACGATTATCGATTATTCCAAGCTGATAGCTTCAGAAGGACATACATCTGCACATGTTCCACATTCTGTACACATTTCTGGGTTGATAGAGTATTTATCACCTTCAGAAATTGCGCTAACCGGACATTCATCGATACAAGTACCGCAAGCGATACAATCGTCACTAATTACGTAAGCCATTGTAGTAAAAGTTAAGTTATTATAGTAGTACTAATTCGTTATTGCAAAGGTAAACAATTTAGCTTATGTTGTAACCTCCACATAGCAAAAACTACTATATTTATACTTATTCTAAATAAACTCATTTCTTTAAAGACTGATACATTGCCTGTTGCATACGAGGACGAATATTCAGTTTCATCAAAAGATTCCGTCCAAAAGCTTCCGGATAAATACGATTGCTAAGAAAAACAAAGACCAGATTATTATCCGGATCGGCCCATGCACACGTACCGGTAAATCCGGTATGACCAAACACAGTTGCGGGAGCTTCTGCCGCACAAGGACTGGCCTCTGCATCCTTTACATCCGGTTTGTCGAATCCCAAACCTCTCCGGCTATTCTTCGACTTCATCGTCATAAACAAATCGCAAGTATTACGGCTTAAATACCGACGGTCGCCGTAAATTCCCCGATCTATTATCATCTGAAAAATGGCAGCTACCTCACGTGCCGTAGAAAAGAGACCGGCATTGCCGGAAACTCCTCCCAACAAGGCTGTAGCCTCATCGTGTACATATCCTTGCAATACACCGCCACGCAAAAAATCTTCTGCCACAGAGGGAACAACCTCGTCTTTTTTAAAGCGGGCCAGAGGATTATAAAGTGTATGGGGCAGCCCCATGGGTTTATAAAATACACTGTCCAAATAACTGTCCATCGGCATTCCCGATATATTTTCAACCATTTCTTTCAGCAGCATAAAATTCAAGCAACTATAACGGTATGAACGATTTTTGAGAGGAGCATCTGCCAATTCTTTCAGAACTACATTCCGAAATTCTTTCTTTATAAACAAGCTGTCGGCTATCTGCAAAGGATAGTCTGTAGAATACGTTCTGGAAATCCATTCCGGCTTATACTTATAATCGGTAGAGATATACAAGCTGGAAGCAATCTGTATCCGATGAGCGCTATCCTTCTTTTTGGAATAAAACCCGCCTTTGCAACTTTCCTTATCAATTACTTCCATATAAAAAGGTAAATAAGAAGGTAGTCCGGATTCATGATACAACAACTCCTGTACAGTAATATTCTGCTTGTCGGTGCCTGCAAGCTGAGGTACATAACGGCTGATTTTATCGGTCAGACCAAATCTTCCTTCATCATACAACTTCATCACAGCAAGCAAAGTCCCCGTAGCCTTACTCAATGAGGCCAGATCGTACAAATCATTTTCTGTGACCGGACTTGAAGCTTCGTCATAAGTAAAATGTCCGAAACATTTATTATAAACAGGATATCCCTCTTTCTGTATCAGTACATGACAACCCGGAAAAGCACCTGCACGGATTCCTTCTTGTGCAATACTATCAATAGACGACAAAACACGGGAATCCAATCCAAAATCTTCAGGCTTAAAGCGGCGTGGACGATCCGGGTCAAGGATTATTCCGGTACCTGCTGCCCAAAGTCCTGACACACCCACCGACAAGCGTCCGTCGATACAAGTCTTTCCTGTTATTGCATCTGCTACATATCGCTGCACTGATGGAGTATCCGTATGAGCCAACACTACAGCCGCAACCTTTTTCATTACCGACGGAATTTTCTCCAATGATTTCTGAGAGGTAAAACAAACAAAAACCACATTTTTTTCTCCGGCAATTTCCTTTATCAAACGAGCATAAGGGGTACAATCTTTCTCATACAAGGCTACAATTACTCGTTGTGCAGCCCGAAGTTTCTGACGAATAACCGACAAGGAATCCGTATTGGCCCGCATCCAGCTAAGGTCTACCGTTTCGCGCAACCGTTGATAAAAAGGAGCAGATTTTGTCAGCGAAGAAGACACACTCAACAAAACCGTTCCGGATAACGACAAGTCTAAGGGCAGCACATAATCTGAATCTTTCAGCAAGGTCACCGCTGCCTTATCCAAATCCTTCATCAACTTTTCCGTATTATCAGTATAAAGACGCTTTCTTAACCCTTCGGTACGAATTTCCGGACGAGTGTTCATACCCAAGGCATATTTATAAGTCAACACCTTGCGGCATTTCTGATTGATTGTTTCTTCGGATAATTTCCCGCTTCGGATAGCAGCCAGTACACCGTCCAATTCCCTCTTCAGATTACGGGTAGCAAGCAACATATCGTTGCCGGCAATCAAAGCTTGTGCACAGAGATCCGTACTTCCGGAGATGCCTTTCATAGCCAGTGCATCGGTAAATGTCAAACCGGAGAATTTCAGTTCGCCTTGTAACACTCCCCGCACAATATCCGGTGAAACCGATGCGGGCTTTTTCCCCAATGCCGGCACATTCAAATGCCCGGTCATCATTCCACTGATACCGGCATTTATCGCCTGTCTGAAAGGCAAAAGTTCCACACTGTCCAAACGGGCACGGTCGAAATTCAACACCGGAAGTGCATGATGCGAATCGACTTCAGTATCTCCATGACCAGGAAAATGCTTGCATACAGCCATCACTCCTCCATCTTCCAAACCTCGTGAATAAGCAATCACCTTCCGTGCTACTTCCTGAGGTATGCTTCCAAACGAACGGGTATTGATTACCGGATTCTTCGGATTGTTATCCACATCGGCTACCGGAGCAAAATTCACACATACCCCAATCTCGCGCAACTGACGGGCTACTTCCTGCCCATAACGATACAGCAAGGTATCACTCTGTATACATCCTAATATCCGGTTTCTCGGGAAAGCAGGAAACTCTTTCAACCGCATGGCCAGTCCCCATTCCCCATCGAAAGTTATCATCAAGGGAACTTTAGCCATTTGCTGTGCCCAGTTTGTAAGCTGCACCTGTTTATCGAGTGTACCCCCGGAAAACAGAAGTCCTCCCACGGCATATTCTTTCACTGCCTGCGCTATATTCTCCTTATTCTTTTGCGTAGTAACCGGAGCTACCGTATGGATAAACAGTTGCCCGATTTTCTGTTTCAGAGTCATTCCGGCAAGCTGCTCCTCTACCCATTTGTTACAAGCAACCGTATCTTTTATATGGCTCAATATGCCTGTTGTCTGTGCAGACAAAGCCATACCTATACACAAAAGCCATATACTACATATAAATCGTCTGTTCATTTATTTTTCTTTCTCAAGTTTCAACACTACTTTACCTACAAAGGCTGCATTCTTGCCCATTTGCTGCAAGGGGATTCGTTCTCCATCCAGATTTTCATAAAACTCCGGTTTTTCAAAATAAGAATGAGAATGTCCTCCCAATACCAAATCAATATAACGAGTGTTTTCTATCAGAGAGATATCCGAATAAGGATCGTCTTTCCATCCCAGATGAGAAAGACAGATAACCAAATCGCAATGTTCTTTTTCTTTCAAAAAGACAGCCACACGCTGAGCCTCCGAAACAGGGTCTTCGAACTTCACATCACCATAGCATTCGGCAGCAACCAATCCTTCCAGTTGAGGACCAAGACCGAAGACTCCAATCTTCAATCCCTCCCGATTGAGAATCACATATTCCTTTACCAATCCTTCGAGTACGGTACCCGTCACATCATAATTGGCACAAACAATAGGGAAATTAGCCAATTTGAACAAACGGGCCATGTTCTCCAATCCGAAATCAAACTCATGATTGCCTATTGTACCGGCATCATAACCCATCTCGTTCATCAGTTTCACTTCCACCTCTCCCTTAAAGAGATTATAATATGGAGTGCCTTGAGAAAAGTCGCCGGAATCGAACAACAATAAATCAGGGTGTATTCTTCGCTGCTCCTTTATAAAAGTAGCCCGACGTACCAATCCGCCTTTTCCAGCCAACAACGTATCCTGATAATCTTGCGGGAAGGCTTCTACCCTGCTATGCATATCATTGGTATGAAAAACATATACTTCTTTAGTCTTCTGTGCCGTTGCAACAACAGCAAACAGGAAAAACAATGCGGTCAAATAAATTCTTTTCATCTTTATACCCTCCTTTACTATTGTTCCACAATACGTCCTTCAACTTTTGCACGTACAGGCTTTCCCTGTTTCTCACAACGCTTTACATAATCAATAAACAAATCACGCAAAATGGCATCGGAAGGAATTGTCTTGTTTACAGCTTTTTTAAATGCTTCCAAACGATCGTTTCCTTCAGCAAGATAATCAATAGTAGCCACTTTATACAGTTTTTCAGGCTCGATGTTCCGCCCTCCGACTTTAGCACTCAAGAGCTTTCCATCTTTTGAGATAACCAGTTTTGCTCCACTCAGTCCTTCGCCATGCACGGCTGCCATCTGTCCAAACAACTCCAACAAATCTTCTCCTTTCATTTCTACTACCACCAAGGCATTCTGAAACGGACTTATTTCATAGATGGAACTGACTGTAATAGCTCCTGCATTCAGAATATTACGAATACCTCCCATATTCATCACACCGACTTCAGGAAGCACTCCAGTCTTTATCTCTGCACTTTCACGCAGTACATCCGCAATCAAGTTCGACAGAGGAGACTCCGGACGATACGCTTTCAACACTTCGGGAGCATAACCTATAATAGGAGCCATCACCGCATCTACACTATCTTTATAAGACTTGACAATCTGCAGAGCTGCTTGATCTGCCTGACTGTCATACATGTCAGTCATGGCAACTCTTCCTCCTTCTACTGACACCAAAGAATAACTGGAACTACATGCTGTATTTCCTATCACACAGGCCAGCAAAGCAGACATTGCCACTTGCTTCATACAATTCAGTTTCATACAATATTCATTTTATTTTCAAAAGTAGATAAAAAAAGTAAGCCCTACAACGTTTTATTTCCAAAATATCCCATAAACGTTTGGCTATGTGCCGAAAAATCATTTACTTTGCACCGCTTTCGCGCAATCGCTGTCAAAGAAGAGTTACTTGATATGTTGCGTTGTAACGATAAACAATTTAATTTTAAAAAACAATGGATTTAATTAAAATTGCAGAAGAAGCATTTGCTACTGGTAAACAACATCCTTCATTCAAAGCTGGTGACACAATCACAGTAGCATACCGTATCGTTGAAGGTAGCAAGGAACGCGTTCAGTTGTATCGCGGTGTTGTTATCAAAATCTCAGGTCACGGTGAAAAGAAACGTTTCACTGTACGTAAAATGTCAGGAACTGTAGGTGTAGAACGTATCTTCCCTTTGGAATCTCCGGCTATCGACAGCATTACAGTTAATAAGATTGGTAAAGTACGCCGTGCTAAATTGTACTACTTGCGTGCTCTTACTGGTAAGAAGGCCAGAATTCAGGAAAAACGTGTTAACGCGTAATTCCCCAAACTTATTATTCCTACATAAAAAACTCCTGCCGTCATCGACAGGAGTTTTTTTTATTTTATTACCTTAAAGTGAAACAACCCGGCCATCTATCAGATGAATAGTACGGTCTGTTTTCGAAGCCAAGTCTTCGTCATGGGTCACAATGACAAAAGTCTGGCCCAGTTTATCACGTAAATCGAAAAACAGACGGTGCAGTTCCTCTTTGTTTTGTGTATCCAGACTTCCCGAAGGCTCATCGGCCAGAATAACCGAAGGATGATTAACTAAAGCACGGGCTACAGCCACACGCTGTTTCTCTCCTCCCGACAGTTCTGCCGGTTTGTGCGATACACGAGAAGACAATCCTAAGAAATCCAGCATTTCCATAGCCGATTTCCGAGCTGTACTTGAAGAAACACCTTGAATCAAGGCAGGTATCATTACATTTTCCAATGCTGTAAACTCGGGCAATAACTGGTGAAACTGAAAGACGAAACCAATCTCCCGGTTTCGAAAAGCTGAAAGTTCCTTCTCCTTCATCCGGCTGACGTCTGTTCCGTTCAACCAGACCTGTCCGCTATCCGGTCTGTCCAATGTGCCCATTATTTGCAGTAAAGTAGTCTTTCCTGCTCCACTGGGTCCCACTATACTTACAACTTCTCCTTTTTCAATCGTAAAACTTATTCCCTTCAACACCTGTAAAGAGCCGAAGTTTTTCGTAATACTTTCTAATTGTATCATATGATCAGATTTTACGAATTACATATTCAGCAAGATAACATCCAAATACCGCCGGCATATAGCTGACTGTTCCTGCTGTTGATTTCTTGTTTTGTTCATTGTCTACCAGAATCACCGCATGTTCATCAGCCTGTTCCGTACTGAAGACAACAGGCAACTTCCGCTTCATTCCCATCTTCTGCAAGCGTTTCCGAACCGCCTTACTCAATCCGCAATGATAGGTTTCCCACAAATCGGCAAAACGTATCTGAGTGATATCCCGTTTGGCACCTGCTCCCATGCTGCTTACAATTTTAAGTCCTCGCTGAAGTGCATGATAGATAAGGTAACACTTAGGGGCAACCGTATCAATAGCATCGACAATAAAATCGAAAGAAGCACTATCCAACAACTCCGGAATAGCCTCATCCTTTAAATATACAGGCAAGACATTCAGCTCCAACTCCGGATTAATATCCTTAAACCGCTCGGCCAATACTTCAGCTTTTGGTCTTCCCAATACAGAATGAGTGGCAGGAAGCTGGCGGTTGATATTGCTGGGTTGAACCGTATCGGCATCTACAATGGTCATTTTTCCCACTCCTGCTCTGCAAATCATTTCGGCAGCATAGGCTCCTACTCCTCCCAGTCCAACAACCAGCACATGCGCCCGGTGCAGACGTTCCATCTTTTCCTCTCCCAACAACAGTTCTGTACGCTGTTGCCAATCTTTCTTTATTTCACTCATGAATTTTTCTTAAACCATTTATAAAACCAGTTACCTACTTTATCATAATACTGAGTTTCAGCCCAGCCACGTGGATCGGAGAAAGAAAGACTCTCGTTCGGATCTCCTTTCTGTTCCGGATAAAGCACCATGATACTGTTGTTATTAAAATATCTGGAAATCTGAGTCGGCAGTTTTTCGAAAGCCGAATCATAAGAAATGGAGCCACGACGTGCACTGACAATAACCAACAGATGATCATAGTTCACTTGTCCGGTCAGAATCAACAAGTCATCCCAGTTTTCCAACTCAGAGAAAACAGCTCTTGTTTCTTTATGCTTCTGTTGAATATAACCTTTGATATACCCCAATGTACGGGCTTGCGCATAAAAGTGTACACGACATCCCAACTGTCCGCTCATTCTACACATATGAGTAATCCACTTCATAAAGCCATGCTCAAACTCGGCTTTCGGAGGTACAGCCACAATAATACGCCTCAACGTATTCACAGGAATAAGGAAGCGGGCTACCATCACCTGCAAATAAGTATTCTTCAACAAATTTTCCGTCAAACTTCCGAAAAAAGAGTCTACAATACTCATTTTATAATGCAAACCAATGATGATATTGGTCGCTTCGTGTTCTTTAGCTGCATGCAGAATCCCTGTTGTAATATTTAAATCGAAACGGCTGACTGTTTTCAAGTCCACATTTGCAGAGGCTGTAATCTGCGCCGCACGCTCCAGATTACGTTTTCCCCTCATCTCCTGTTTGGCAGCCGAGTCACTATTATCATTAATTACACTCAAAGCAACCAGATTGTTGTTCATTTTACCATCCCGTACCACCAATCCAAGATTCATCAAATTTTCTACAGTTTCCGGATTGGCAACCGGTATGAGGAAACATTCCTTCTCCTGTTTTTTTTCATCGGTTACAGCCGCATCATCCATAGCAATACGTTTCGCTGCATGTTCCGTAATGAAAGAACTAACTACACACGTTACCAGTATAAGCAGAATTGTTCCATTCAGTACATCTTCATTCAGCAAGCGTTCGCCCGAAGGAAGAATAATATTATATCCGACCAACACTGCAGCCAGTGTAGCAGCAGCCTGAGCATTACTCAATCCAAACATCAGTTCACGTTCCAATGCCCGCATCTTATAAATCTTCTGTGTAAGCCATGAAGCAATCCACTTTCCTAGCAGAGCCACCACAATCATTACCACAGCTACTTTAACCGAGTCGATATGTCCAAATAAGACGTTGACATTAATCAACATCCCCACGCCGATAAGGAAGTAAGGAATAAACAAGGCATTTCCGACAAACTCCAGATGACTCATCAAAGGAGAAACATGAGGTATCAGACGATTCAACACCAAACCAGCCAAAAAGGCTCCCAAGATTCCCTCCATACCGACAAACTCCATCAGACCGGCTCCAAGGAAAACCATGGCCATCACAAAGATATATTGCACTACATTGTCACTGTAACGACGGAAAAACCAACGTCCGATACGGGGGAAGGTAAACATAATAACCGCACTGAGCACAACGACTTTCAATACCAGCCATATCCAGAACATTTCGGAAGTCTCACCTTTATACATACCTCCAATCACAGCCAGCACCAACAAAGTCAGCGTATCAGTGACCGCCGTACCCCCTACAGCTATGCTGACAGCCCTTTGCCTGTTAATACCGTAGCGAATCACAATCGGATAAGCAATCAGGGTATGTGAAGCATACATACTGGCCAGCAGCACAGAAGTCATCAAACCGTAGTTCAGCAGGTTCAGATTCGTCCAGATACCTATACCCAATGGAAAGATAAAAGCCAGCAATCCCAAGACCGTAGCCTTAACACGGATGCTCTTAAAATCTTCCATATTCATTTCCAGACCAGCCAGAAACATGATATAATACAACCCTACCTTACCGAACAATTCAAAACTACTGTCGCGTGCCAGGATATTGAACCCATGCTCCCCTACTACCACACCGGCCAGAATCATACCAATGATATGCGGAATGCGAAGCCGTTCCAGCACAATCGGCGCAAACAAAATGATGACCAATACCAAAAAGAATATCCATGTAGGATCTGTAATAGGAAAACTTATATCAAAATTCATCAAATCGAACAGTTCTTTCATAAAACAGATAATCTATTTTCATTTTAACAACAAAATTACAAAAAACTTCCCATTTCACCGAGTTTATATTTAATAATGTCTTATTTTTGCAGTCAGTTAGAGAATTGCAACATTTTGCATTACAAAAAAGCAACATAACATTACATAAAGTCCGATAACTGGATAAAGAACTAACATTAATCAGAAAATAAAAACGAAGAAAATGAAAGTAGCAATTGTTGGTGCGAGCGGAGCCGTAGGTCAAGAATTCCTGCGTGTGCTCGAAGAAAGAAACTTCCCTGTCGATGAATTAGTATTGTTCGGTTCTACACGTAGTGCCGGAAAGAAGTACACATTCCGAGGAAAAGAGATTGAAGTGAAACTTCTGCAGCACAACGATGACTTTAAAGGTGTAGACATTGCCTTTACTTCTGCAGGTGCAGGAACTTCTAAAGAATTTGCTGATACTATCACCAAGTATGGTGCAGTAATGATCGACAATTCAAGTGCGTTCCGTATGGATAACGATATTCCATTGGTAGTACCTGAAGTAAACGCTGAAGATGCACTGAACCGTCCGAGAGGTATTATTGCCAACCCGAACTGTACTACTATTCAGATGGTTGTAGCACTGAAAGCTATCGAAAACCTGACACACATCAAACGTGTACACGTATCTACTTATCAGGCTGCCAGTGGTGCCGGTGCAGCTGCTATGGACGAATTGTACGAACAATATCGTCAGGTATTGGCAGGAGAACCTGTAAAAGTAGAAAAATTTGCTTATCAGTTGGCCTTCAACCTGATTCCTCAGATTGACGTATTTACTGAAAACGGATATACAAAAGAAGAAATGAAGATGTACAACGAAACACGGAAAATCATGCACTCTGATGTACAGGTAAGTGCTACTTGTGTACGTGTACCTGCTCTTCGCTCTCATTCAGAAAGCATCTGGATTGAAACAGAACGTCCGGTATCTGTAGAAGAAGCACGCAAGGCTTTCGAAGAAGGAGAAGGACTGATTCTGATGGACAACCCGGAAAAGAAAGAATATCCGATGCCATTGTTCCTTGCAGGAAAAGATCCTGTATATGTAGGACGTATCCGTAAAGACCTGGCAAACGAAAACGGATTGACTTTCTGGATTGTAGGTGACCAGATTAAGAAAGGAGCAGCCTTGAATGCTGTACAAATCGCAGAATATCTTATCAAAGTAAAGAATATCGGATAAGTTGAATCCGGTTATCACAGGCGTCCCACGGCAGTGGGACGGTCGTACCATTATAATGAGACACCCGTCTCCTTGTAGTGGGACGGTCGTCTCCTTGCAGTGAGACGCTTCTTGTATACAGTTTCTTTTACTCTTTCCATTGCATAAAATCCTCATAAATTAGGATTGCACGTTTCACTTGTTCGTACTTACTTTGCAACCGAATTTAAAAACAGTATTAACAGATACAATACGAGGATGAAAAAAAGTGCTTTATTGCTCACACTCACAACTGTAGCAAGTGCTGCAATGGCAGCAAACGAAACAGGCTATGTACCTGAAAGCAAAGATACCACCAAAGTGATAGACATTGAAGAAGTAGTGGTAATTGCTACCCCCAAAGAAAACAACCGCCTCCGTCAACAGGCTTTATCGTCTACTTCATTTTCTCAGAATGAAATGAGAAACAATGCAGTGACCTCCATCAAATCCATTTCCGGACTGGTGCCTAACCTGTTTATCCCCGATTATGGTTCAAAGCTGACCACTTCTGTTTATGTACGTGGAATCGGCTCACGTATCAATACTCCAGCAATCGGATTGTATGTAGACAATATTCCTTTTATTGACAAGTCGGCTTTCGATTTCAACTATTCAGACATCGAACGTATCGATGTAATGAGAGGTCCTCAAGGTACACTTTATGGTAGAAATACCATGGGCGGACTGATTCGTGTCTTTACCAAATCACCTTTCACTTATCAGGGAACAGATGTACGGCTCAGTGCAGCCACATATAATGACTACAAAGCATCGCTTACACATTATCACCGTATTTCTTCACAGTTTGCTTTCTCCGCCGGATTCTTTTACCAGCACAATGGAGGGTTCTTCAAAAACAGTTACAACGGCAAACGCATTGACACCGATGACGAATTCGGAGGACGCATCCGTGCCATCTATCTGCCTACAGAGAACTTGAAACTGGACTTCACCCTTAACTACGAATACACCAATCAAGGTGGATATCCATATATGTATACCGGAAAAACCAGCGGAGAGGAAGATCGTGCAGAATATATCAACCAGATTTCCTATAACCACGAATGTGGATACAAACGTAATCTTCTGAATGCCGGAATGAACCTTTCTTACCAGGCAGACAATTTTATACTAAGCAGTTCTACCGGTGTACAGTATCTGTACGACCAGATGAATCTTGACCAGGATTTTACAGAGCTGGATATTTACACCATGATGCAGAAGCAGAACTCCAAAACACTGACAGAAGAACTGGTGCTGAAATCGAAAGCCGGACAACGCTGGCAGTGGACTACCGGTATAAGCGGATTCTATCAGTGGCTGACTACCGACGCTCCTGTAACCTTCCAGCAGGATGGAGTAAAAAGTATGATTGAAGATAATGTAAACAGTATTTTCCCAAGCGGCTCTCCGATGATGCCTACCATGCATCTGACTGTGAACAATCCTACTATGCCGGTACCGGGAAGCTACGATACTCCTATTTTGAACGGAGCCATCTACCACCAATCTACACTGAACGATCTATTGGTTGAGGGTCTGTCTGTAACAGCCGGTCTGCGTTTGGATTATGAAAAGATAAAGATGAATTACAATGCACATAGTGCCATGAACTTTGACTTCTTATTCAAAATGGGTCCTATGCAGATGGAAAGTAAAAATCTGGATGCACTTTCATCATTTACAGGAAAAGAGTCGACCGACTACCTGCAGTTACTGCCTAAATTCACGATACAATATGCCTGGAACAAGCAGAATAATGTATACGTAACTGCCACCAAAGGATACCGTTCCGGAGGATACAACATACAGATGTTCTCGGATTTAATTCAAGGTTCTCTGAAAAATGCCATGCTCGATGCACTGGCACAGGATCCGAACTTCAGTAAGTTTGCCAGCATGTTCGAAAAGTACAAAGACCAGCCGGCCAACGTCAGTGAAACGGTTCTTTACAAGCCAGAGTATTCCTGGAACTATGAAGTGGGAACTCACCTCACCCTATTCGACGGTAAACTACAGGCAGATTTGGCTGCTTTCTATATGGATACACGCGACCAGCAGATTTCACGCTTCTCAGACAACGGTTTAGGACGAATCACTGTCAATGCGGGAAAGAGCCGTAGCATAGGTGCCGAAGCCTCTTTACGTGCGCAACTCACGGATGCATGGAGCCTGAATGGTAACTACGGATACACGTACGCAACCTTTACCGATTATGAAACGAATGAAAAGGCAGGAAAAGAAATAGTAAAAATAAGCTATAACGGTCACTACGTACCCTTCGTGCCGAAACATACCTTCAGTGTAGGAACACAATATATATGGACATTGCGTAAGAACAGCATACTCGACAATATCACATTCAATGCTAATTATAAAGCAGCAGGACGTATTTATTGGACAGAAAAAAATGATGCCAGCCAATCTCTTTACGGCACACTGAATGGCCGTATCAGCCTCAACAAAGGAAATGGGCAGATAGGATTCTGGGTAAACAACGCACTGAATACCGACTATCAGGCATTCTACTTCGAAACAATGAGTCGTGGGTTTGCACAAATGGGACGCCCGGTACAGGTTGGAGTAGATATCCGCTGCCGTTTCTAAAACAGACTTAATCACACTCTCTATATCCTATCCGGTACAAAGAAAAAACTTTCTTTCTGTACCGGATTCTTTTTTAAAAGAAAATCCGCTATCCGGAAAGAAACCGGATAGCGGATTATTAATTATCTGATAAAAGAATTATCCTGCCATAAACAGAATCAGCAATTGTGCGGTAAGAATACGCAAGAACATAGTCAACGGATATACAGTAGAATATCCTACAGCAGGAGCATCATTACCTGAAATCTGATTCGCGTAAGCCAATGCAGGAGGGTCTGTGTTGCTACCGGCAATCAATCCCATCAATGTATAATAGTTCAGTTTATGACGCCAGCGAGCCACCATTCCGATAATCAGCAATGGGATAACTGTAATAAGGAAACCAATACCTACATACAACATACCATCGCCTTCCACAACCATCTGCACGAAATTCTCTCCTGCTTTAATACCGACACTGGCAAGGAACAAAACCAGTCCCACTTCTCGCAGCATCAAATTGGCACTCATTGTTGTATAAGTTACCAGTTTTACCTTGTGTCCGAAACGACCTATCAAAATAGAAATAATCAATGGTCCTCCTGCCAGACCCAGTTTAACCGGAGTCGGTATTCCAGGGAATGCAATAGGAAGACTACCAAACAGAATACCAACCAGAATACCTACGAAAATGGTTACGATATTCGGATGATCCAGACGTTTCAACTGATTACCCAACAACGCTGCCACACGTTCAATTGCATCCTGAGGACCTACCACCATCACACGGTCACCCACCTGCAAAGTCAGTTGACGAGCCGCAAACAAGTCCATACCCGAACGGTTTACACGAGTCACGTTTACACCATACATGCTACTGAAATGCAGTTCTCCCAAGGTCTTACCGTTAATAGACGGCTGAGTAACAAGAATACGGCGTGATACCATCGGCTTATCCTGCTTACTCTGCTTGTCCCAGTCTACCCCGTCGATTTTGGGACCAATAAACGCCTGAATAGCTTCAGAATCGTCCTCGGCACAGACAATGTTCATTTCATCTCCCAAACGTAATACCGTATCAGCATTCGGTACATATACATGTCCGTCCTGAAGAATACGGGAACAAACGAAATCACGAGCCAGGAAGTTTTGTACCTGAGACATTTTCTTTCCACTCAAAGCCTCATTCTGTACCTTCAATACAATGTGATAAGGCTTCAGGTGAGGATTAGCTTCCTCCTCCTTTTGGATATCCTCTGCTTCTTTCTGCATATTTACTCTACATATATAACGTATAGCAATCATAGAAAGAATGATACCCATTACTCCCAACGGATACGCACAAGCATATCCCATTGCGATTTCCGGACCTTGGTAGTTCAACTGCTGTAATGCCTCGTTTGCAGCACCCAAACCGGGAGTATTGGTTACGGCACCACAAAGAATACCCACCATCATCGGAATATCAACCCGACCTTGCAGAGCATAGTACAATGCCAATGCAACCACAATATTCAGGACAACAATTCCCACGGCCAACATATTCATGGTTATTCCCCCTTTCTTAAAAGAAGAGAAGAAGGAAGGTCCTACTTGTAGGCCAATACAAAAAACAAATAAAATTAACCCGAAATCTTGTACAAAGGATAAAATAGCCGGATTACCGGTAAATCCAAAATGCCCGACCAAAATCCCAACAAATAGTACAAAAGTAACCCCTAATGAGATACCAAAAATTTTAATCTTACCCAAAAGAACCCCCACAGCTATCACAAAAGCATAAAGTGCCATGATATGAGCTATAGAGTTAGGGTTTGTCAATAAATCTTGTAGCCAATTCATGATATTAAATAATAAGTTTTATACGGCAAAAATAGGTAAATAAAAATAATCAATCAACCCTCTTTTACTGAAAAAAACTTATATAAACTTTAGTTATTTTTACTTTTTTAAGCACCACCAATACTTCTGCAGCTATTCTTTCAAAGATATTTACATTCTCTTTTTTTTAAAGGATTAATGACAACATGAGATTCTAAAAAATACTCTTGCTCTTTCATTACTCTATGCAATTTATTCGTATATTTGCCCAGCATGGATTTAAAATCGAATGCAAGAGAACATTAAATCATAATATCAAAAAAACACTTTTCACTATGGCAGATAGTAAAGAAACACTCTTTTCAGATTTTCCTTCCGTTTCCACACAAGAGTGGATGGATAAAATCACAGTCGACCTAAAGGGAGCCGACTACGAAAAGAAGTTGGTATGGAAAACCAATGAAGGATTTAAAGTAAAACCCTTCTACCGTCAGGAAGATTTAGAAGGAATAAAAACCACAGAAGGACTTCCAGGACAGTTCCCTTATGTAAGAGGAAATAAAAAAGATGACAATACATGGTTTATCCGACAAGATATCCAAGTAAACAATCCTGCAGAAGCCAATGCCAAAGCACTCGATATTTTAAATAAAGGGATTGATTCATTAGGCTTCACAATCAAAGGCGACGAAGTAAGTGAGGAATTAGTTCGCGTACTATTAAAAGATATCTGCTGCGAATGTGTGGAACTGAACTTCTCCACTTGTCAGCGACACACCGTACAGTTAGCCAAAATCTTAGTGGGTTATTTTAAAGAAAAAGGATATAATCCCGAAAAGATTCAAGGTTCTGTCAACTTCGACCCTATCAGTAAAATGTTGAAGAAAGGAAAGGATCTTACTTCTGTGATTGACTCAGCAAAAGAATTGGTAGAAGTTTTAGCTGAATATCCTAATTTCCGTTGTATTGCTGTCAACTCCCTCCTTCTGAACAATTCCGGAGCTTATATCTATCAGGAACTGGGGTACGCCCTCGCTTGGGGAAATGAATACTTAAGCAAACTGACAGAAGCTGGTGTTCCTGCTGATCTGGCTGCGAAAAAAATCAAATTCAATTTCGGTATCAGCTCCAACTATTTCATGGAAATAGCCAAATTCCGTGCAGCTCGTATGCTGTGGGCCAACATTGTCAACGAATACAAACCTGCATGCAAATGTGCTTGTCAGATGCTTGCACATGCAGAAACATCCAGTTTCAACCTGACCTTGTTCGATGCACATGTCAACTTGCTCCGTACTCAGACAGAAGCAATGAGTGCAGCTGTAGCAGGTGTCAACTCTATCACCGTTAGTCCTTTCGACAAGGCATACGAAACTCCAAACGATTTTTCTGAAAGAATTGCACGCAACCAACAGTTGCTGCTGAAGGAAGAAGCACACCTCAACCGTATTGTAGACCCAGCAGCAGGTTCTTACTACATTGAAAACCTGACTGTAGCTATTGCAAAACAGGCATGGGAACTGTTCTTACAGACAGAGGATGAAGGCGGTATGCTGAAAGCGGTTTTATCTGAAAGTGTACAGAATGCTGTCAATGCCAGCAACAAGGCTCGTCATGAAGCCGTATCGAAACGAAAAGAAATTCTATTGGGAACCAACCAATATCCTAACTTCAACGAACTGGCAGGAGAAAAAGCTCCGGTTGCTTCGTCATGCAGTTGTGAAATCAAAGAAAAAGAAGATACAACTTTTGCAAAACTGAATACCGACCGTGCTGCAAGCGAATTCGAAGCGTTACGTTTGCAGACCGAACACTCTGGTAAACGTCCAAAAGCATTCATGCTTACTATCGGTAACTTGGCTATGCGTCAGGCACGTGCGCAGTTCTCCTGCAACTTCCTGGCATGTGCAGGCTATGAGGTAATAGACAACTTGGGCTTTGCTTCAGTAGAAGAAGGAGTAGAAGCTGCAATGAAAGCACAGGCAGACATTGTGGTTATCTGTTCCAGCGATGATGAATATGCAGAATATGCAATTCCTGCCTTCCAGGCTGTAAACGGACGCGCAATGTTCATTGTAGCCGGTGCACCAGCTTGTATGGAAGATCTGAAAGCTGCAGGCATTGAAAACTTCATCCATGTACGCTGCAACGTGTTAGAAACATTGAAAGAGTATAACGAAAAGTTAGGAGTAAAGTAGTCTCATGAAACCGAATTTTAAACATATCGATATATATGCCGGATTCCAGCCACAAAACGGAATGGAATGGCAAAAAGAAAATGGCATCACAGCCAACTGGAGAACACCGGAACAGATTCAAGTAAAACCGGTATATACAAAAGAAGACTTGGAAGGCATGGAACATCTTAATTACGCAGCAGGTATTCCACCTTATCTGCGTGGTCCGTATTCCATGATGTATACTTTCCGTCCCTGGACCATCCGTCAGTATGCAGGATTCTCTACAGCAGAAGAATCGAATGCATTCTACCGCCGTAATCTGGCATCAGGACAGAAAGGTTTGTCGGTAGCCTTCGACCTTCCGACACATCGCGGTTACGACCCCGATCATCCGCGTGTAGTAGGTGATGTAGGTAAGGCTGGCGTATCTATCTGTTCATTGGAAAACATGAAAGTGCTGTTCGACGGTATTCCATTGAATAAAATGTCTGTTTCCATGACCATGAACGGTGCCGTACTTCCTGTTATGGCGTTCTACATCAACGCAGGTCTGGAACAAGGTGCCAAACTGGAAGAAATGGCAGGAACTATCCAGAACGATATTCTGAAAGAGTTCATGGTACGTAATACCTATATTTATCCACCTGCATTTTCTATGAAGATTATTTCGGACATTTTCGAATATACATCACAGAAAATGCCGAAATTCAACTCTATCTCCATTTCCGGATACCACATGCAGGAAGCGGGAGCAACAGCCGACATCGAATTGGCTTATACTCTTGCCGACGGTTTGGAATATCTTCGTGCCGGAGTAGCGGCAGGTATCGACATCGACGCATTTGCTCCTCGTTTATCGTTCTTCTGGGCTATCGGTATGAACCACTTTATGGAAATTGCCAAGATGCGTGCTGCACGTATGTTGTGGGCAAAGATTGTAAAACAGTTCAACCCGAAGAATCCGAAATCACTTGCCTTGCGTACTCACTCTCAGACTTCAGGATGGTCACTGACCGAACAGGATCCGTTCAACAACGTAGGACGAACTTGTATTGAAGCAATGGCTGCCGCATTGGGGCATACTCAGTCTCTTCACACCAACGCTCTTGATGAAGCAATTGCCCTGCCAACCGACTTCTCTGCACGTATTGCACGTAATACTCAGATTTACATTCAGGAAGAAACACAAATCTGTAAGAATGTCGACCCGTGGGGAGGTTCTTATTATGTAGAATCTCTGACCAACGAACTGGCTCATCGTGCCTGGGAACATATTCAGGAAATCGAAAAGTTGGGCGGTATGGCCAAAGCAATCGAAACCGGTATTCCTAAGATGCGTATCGAAGAAGCAGCGGCACGTACACAGGCACGTATCGACTCGGGTGAACAGACTATCGTAGGTACCAATAAATACAGACTGGAAAAAGAAGACCCGATTGATATTCTTGAAGTCGACAACACAGCCGTACGTCAGGAACAGATTGAGAACTTACGCCGTCTGAAAGAAGGACGTAATCAGGAAGAAGTAGACAAAGCTCTGGCTGCTATCACCGAATGTGTCAAGACCGGAAAGGGTAATCTGCTGGAACTGGCAGTAGAAGCAGCAAGAGTACGTGCTACATTGGGAGAAATATCCGATGCCTGCGAAGTGGTAGTAGGACGTTATAAAGCAGTAATCAGAACTATATCAGGCGTGTATTCATCAGAAAGTAAAAAAGATGCAGATTTCGCACGAGCATGCGAACTGACCGAAGAATTTGCAAAGAAAGAAGGTCGACGCCCACGTGTCATGATTGCCAAAATGGGACAAGACGGACACGACCGAGGTGCCAAAGTAGTAGCAACAGGATTTGCAGACTGCGGATTCGACGTAGACATGGGACCGTTGTTCCAGACTCCGGAAGAAGCAGCACGCGAAGCAGTGGAAAACGATGTCAACGCAGTAGGAGTTTCTTCTCTTGCAGCAGGACACAAGACACTGATTCCGCAAATCATTGCCGAACTGAAAAAATTGGGACGCGAAGATATCCTCGTCTTTGCCGGAGGAGTTATTCCAGCACAGGATTATGACTTCCTGTACAAAGCCGGAGTCATGGCAATCTTTGGTCCGGGTACATCTGTAGCCAAATCAGCTTGTCAGGTAATGGAGCTGTTACTCGATACTGAAGAATAATTTTACCCTCTTTAATAAGGAATCTCCTGAGTATCTTATGGATATTCAGGAGATTTTTATTTTATAAAATGTAACAGACGCATAAGTTCCCCAAGAAATACATCCGTTTTTTAATAATAAACTTTCCAAATATCATTTACAATCCATAAAAAACGTATCTTTACCAATAAAACATACATTTAATCGCTATGAAACTCTATTTTTCTTATTTGAAAATGATGCTTTGCATTGCAGTAACCGCTCTTTTTTCCGTTGGTTGCAACGAAAATACAAATGACTTTCCACCACTCGAAGGAAATATCATGATTACCCAAGCTACCGAGCAAATACAGACCGTTCCTCAAACAGCTTCCGAGTGTACCATACATTTTACAACCTTGCAGGACTGGAATACCACGCTTTACATGGAAAAAGAAGAAGTAACCGATGAAGACTGGATAAGCATTACCCCTACATCGGGTAAGAAAGGAGAACATGTTATTAAAGCGGTCTTACTCGCCAACGACAAGGATTACGACAGACTAGCTACCATAACCATTCATTGCGGAGGGGAGTCGATAGAATGCCGCATTACCCAAACAAAATCCGATTCTCCTTCTGAGGATAAAGAGGATGAATAAGATATATCAAGATATCTATAAGATAACCTCCCAGACTTCTCCATTATGTACAGCAGTCTGTGGAGGTTTTCTGATTTCTGTTATTGCCTTTTTATCCCCATTCGATACTTACCTTTAGGGTATATCCCCAATTATTTGTATCTTCAAATTCCATTTAAACAAATTATGATTAACACAAAAAATAGGATTATGCAAAAAGTCATTATCTTTTCATTGTTTTTATTTCTATCCTTTTCAACACTCCTCGCACAAAATGAAGAAAAGACTCCACAGTCTAGAACCATTTCTCTGACAGATTACGGAATTAAGCCAGGCAACAGCAAGTCTTTGGGATACAAGTTGTTTAAGGCCATTGAGAAAATAAATGGGAATAGAGACAAAAACGAGAATATTACCATTGAATTTGCTCCGGGAGTTTACCATTTTTATCCCTCCCCAAAGATACAAAGGGAATATTACATCTCAAACCACGACCAAGACAATCCTAAGTTTGTGGGAATAGCTTTAGAGAACACTCAAAATATTACAATAGACGGTAAAGGTTCCCAATTCGTATTTCACGGTGTAATGCTTCCATTATCTATATTGAATACTCAAAACTGCACAATAAAGAATTTAAGTATAGATTTCAAAAATCCTCATATATTCCAGATTGAGATTGTAGAAAACAATGGTACTGCAGGAATGGCTTTTCGTCCGGCCGAATGGGTAAGATATCGTATTACCCAGGATTCTATCTTCGAGGCTTACGGTGAAGGATGGACCGCACGCCCCAATTCTGGAATTGCTTTCGAAAAAGATACCAGACATATTGTGTATAATTCCAGCGACCTGTCCTATTCCACAAAAGGGATATATAAACTCAAGAAAGATAAATATGCAGATAAAGGAGAAATCCTTTATGCACCCAACTGGAGAGACGAAAAGAAAACTCTTTTGCCGGGCACTATAGTAGCAATGAGAACATGGGAACGGCCTACTCCAGGCGTGTTTGTCTCAAATTCAAAAGACATTATCCTCAACAATATAAAAGTACATTATGCCCGCGGAATGGGACTTTTGGCTCAGCTTACGGAGAATATCACTCTTGACGGATTCTCGGTATGTCTGAAAGGAGATGACGACAAGCGATTTTTTACTACACAAGCCGATGCAACACACTTCTCGGGTTGCAAAGGTAAGATTGTATCTGTAAACGGATTATACGAAGGCATGATGGACGATGCTATAAATGTACATGGCACTTATCTTAAAGTGGTGAAACGTATTGATGACCATACTCTGGTAGGCAGATATATGCATCATCAGACATGGGGATTCGACTGGGGATTTGCAGGGGATGAGATTCAGTTCATTGCCTCACAGACTATGGAAGTGCTTGATGGAAGCAATAGAATCAAATCCATCACTCCCTACGATAAAGAATCAGTCAGCGGAGCCAAAGAATTCAAGATAATCTTTGAGAAGCCGGTTCATAAATCCATTTCCGAAAAAGGAGACTTCGGAATAGAAAATCTTACATGGACTCCCGAAGTTTACTTTGCAGGTAATACGATACGCAACAACCGTGCAAGAGGCAGCTTGTTCAGCACTCCGAAAAAGACTATTGTGGAGAATAATATTTTTGACCATACTTCAGGTACTGCCATTTTATTATGCGGAGATTGCAATGGATGGTTTGAAACAGGAGCATGCCGCGAGGTGATTATCAGAAACAACAAATTCATCAACTCTCTTACAAGTATGTTTCAGTTTACCAATGCAGTGATATCAATTTACCCTGAAATCCCCGACCTTAAAAAACAAATAAAATATTTCCATGGTGGAAAAAAAGGTGCCATCCAGATAACTGATAATGAATTTGATGTATTCGATGCTCCAATTCTCTATGCCAAGTCGGTAGACGGGCTTATGTTCAAGAATAATATTATCAGAACAAATACCGAATATCAGCCTTTCCATTGGAACAAAAGCAAATTCCTGCTTGAAAGAGTCAACAACGCAGAATTGGAATAAGTAATAAAAGGCGCCGGTAAACGTCGGAGACTTCAACCGACGTCGCCGGTTGTAAAGTCGCCGTTGTTGGCCGTACAGCCGGCGATGCCGAATGTGCAGCCGACGACGTCGGCTAAAGCAAGCAAATAAAAACATGAATCTATGTTCATGGCAAAGAAGGCTTTCTTAATCTGAAACAAAAAAGAATGAGACCGTTTCAAAATGATTTTGAAACGGTCTCATTCGCATATAATGATATCGACAAACACTACATAAAAAACTTAAAGACAAATATCACAGCCAAAATATACATAGCCGGTGACAGTTTCTTAAAGTTTCCGCAGCATAAGTTCAGTAATACATAGCTTATCATACCTAATACAATACCATCTGAGATACTATATGCCAGCGGCATAAAGATGATACAGATAAATGCAGGTATGGCTTCTGAATAATCCAGCAAATCGATTTTCTTGATAGAAGACATCATCATCAGTCCTACCAGAATCAAGACCGGAGCAGTAGCAGCTCCCGGAACAGCCAGAAAGAATGGGGCAAGAAACAGAGCCAGCAGGAAACATACGGCTGTCACAAAAGCGGTCAGTCCGCTACGTCCTCCTTCGCCTACTCCCGAAGCACTTTCCACAAATGTAGTAATGGTACTTGTTCCCAATATTGCACCGGCAGTTGTTCCAATGGCATCTACCAGAAAAGCCTGTTTCAGATGAGGTATTTTTCCATTCTTATCGATCATACCTGCTTTTGTAGTTACTCCTACCAGAGTACCGATGGTATCAAACATATCCACAAACAGAAAAGTAAAGACTACCACAACCATTTCCTTGGTAAAAATATGGTCCCACTGGAACTGACAGAAGATAGGACTGATAGAAGGAGGAGCACTGATTACCCCATCCAAATGAGTAAGTCCCATCGGGATACCAATTACAGTAGTAAGCAAAATACCAAAAAGCAAAGCTCCGCGTACACGTTTAATCAGCAGAATAGAAGTAATGGCCAATCCAATCATTCCCAGCAAAGGAGAGCCGGAAGTAATATTTCCCAAGCTGATTAAAGTAGCATCGTTATTCACAATGATACCGGCATTTTGCAGACCGATGAATGCAATAAACAAACCGATACCCGCTCCAATGGCATTTTTCAATGTAGCCGGAAGCGCATCTACTATTTTCTCACGCAGGTTGGTAACGGTCAACAAAATAAAAATAATACCTTCTATCAATACAGCTGTCAGGGCAAACTGCCAGGAATATCCCATAGTAAGACAAACCGTATATGCAAAAAAGGCATTCAATCCCATACCGGGAGCCAATCCAAAAGGAAGCTTTGCATAAAAAGCCATCAACAAAGTAGCAAGAGCCGATGCCAAAACTGTAGTAGTAAACAAGGCTCCTTTGTCCATACCCGCAGCACTAAGTATATTCGGGTTCACTGCCAGAATATAGGCCATGGTCAGAAAAGTGGTAATACCAGCCAGAATTTCTGTACGTACACGGGTGACTTTAGAATCAAAACCAAATAATTTTTCAAGCATGATAATTATTCCTTACCGAAAAACAAATTAGAAACTCCATTTCATTGCCAAAGTAGGGATGTAGTAAAAACCGTTGCGTGTAGCAAAGTTTGTACTCAACTCCCATTCTGTACCTACACTCAAGTTCAAGTCATCATTTACATGCTTAAACTTGTTCAAGTTCACCCAGAACTGTGGCTCACTTATAAAGATAAAATCATGATTGTTTCCGTGTACATCGGTATGTTTCTCACGCCAGAAATCTACGAAACCACTGAATGTATACTTTTGGTCGCAGAAATGCATTGTCCATGTACCTGTAAGCTGGAAGTTATGAGGTTTTGCATTTTTCTGAATATACTTATACAATACCTGAACTCCAAACACACGCGAGAAGTCGGCATTGTTCCAGTTGTATGCCGGACCAGCCAGAAAAGCATTATTAATATAGTTCAGTCCTCCATTGTATTCTACATGTGCAGAAACCGGTGCTTTCCAAAACTTCAACTCACGGCTGATTTCCCAATACGCTGAAGATACCCCCTTATCGGTATAGTCCATATCCACAAAGAAAAAAGTACTACCCCATTTATCTGCTTTAAACATTTCTACAGTGGTAGTAACCCATGGGCGACCTTCCAAAGAATTGTACATGGCACGTCCCAGATCATAGTGCAACTGAATGTTCTGTGCTTTTACCACTCCGGCAAAGCAAATCATCACGACTAATAAGAATAACTTTTTCATTAAACAACTGATTTTATTTTAAAATTGAGCTGCAAAGGTACGATTTTTCTGTTATATAACATAATATATCCTATCTATTACCTCAAAACCCGGAATTCAATAAGCAGACAATTATTCTTTCGTTGTTACAAAAAAATTACAATATGTAGTATATCTGGCGAAACAATTGACTTGAATCAATAAAACAGGATATAATGCAAACTTTATAAAAGAAAGTGTACCAAGCCTGCTAAAAAGAAGTATCTTTGTAGTGTCAAAATTAAAGATAATAAAAAGGTAAAAATTATTGTTTTAGGGTATTAGAATAAAAAGGTTAGACCAAAGGTAAACCGTGAGGCACACCTGAGGTGTTTTTAAGATTTTCAGGTATTTGTTTTATTAAAAAAGAAAGGATAACATTATGAAAAAGGTAAAAAGTATTTTTCAGAAAATAGCCAATGCAGATCCTATGATTTGGGGCTATGTAATGCTGAACGAAAGTTCACGCAAGTAATTAAAAACAGCTGACTCTGTCAGCTTTATGAAAGGAAATCCCAAGCCGAAAGGCTTACTATAAATCAAAGTGGTTGTACACATACAACCACTTTTTTTATTTCCTTTTTGTACTTATCTTTGCACGAAAAGGATGAATCCGGTTATGGCACACCAAACTATAGATACCAATAATGCAGAGTTTCAGGATGCACTGAAACTGATACAATATACCCACCAGTCTGTTTTTCTTACCGGAAAGGCGGGTACAGGAAAATCTACTTTCTTGAAATATGTGTGCCAGCATACCAAAAAGAAACACATCGTACTGGCTCCTACCGGTATTGCCGCTATCAATGCAGGAGGTAGTACCCTGCACAGTTTCTTCAAACTTCCGTTTTATCCATTGTTGCCAGACGACCCGAACTTCAGTCTGAAAGGAGGAAAACTGCATAGTTTCCTGAAATATCCGGCGGAACACCGCAAACTGATTAAAAACATCGAACTGGTTATTATCGACGAGATTTCCATGGTCCGTGCCGATATCATCGATTTTATTGATAAAGTACTACGGGTGTATTCGCAGAACATGCGCGAACCTTTTGGAGGGAAACAGCTTCTGCTGGTAGGCGACGTATATCAGCTGGAGCCTGTCGTAAAAAATGATGAAAGGGAAATCATCAACCGCTTCTATCCCAATCCTTATTTCTTTTCGGCTCGTATCTTCCAGGAAATGGAACTGGTGTCTATCGAACTGACAAAAGTATACCGGCAGACGGACAAAATATTTGTCAACGTACTCGACCACATCCGTACCAATACAGCCGGAGCTGCCGACCTGCAACTTCTGAACACGCGCTATAATGTGCCTTTGAAGCAGAAAGAAAACGACTTGTACATCACTCTGGCTACACGGCGCGACACGGTAGACTATATCAACGAACAGAAACTTGCCGGACTTCCGGGTGAATCTACAGTTCTGAAAGGAGAAATTCATGGAGAGTTTCCCGAAAACAGTCTTCCTACTCTGATGGAACTGGAAGTAAAGCCTGGTGCACAGATTATCTTCATCAAAAACGACCAGGAAAAACGATGGGTCAACGGAACAATCGGAACGATATCCGGCATTTCGGACGACGGTATTCTCTATGTCATTACAGAAGAGGGCAAGGAATTTGATGTAAGAAGAGAAAGCTGGAGTAACATCCGCTACCGTTACAACGAGGAAGAGAAAAAGATTGAAGAAGAAGAGTTGGGTACATTTACCCAGTATCCTGTCCGACTGGCATGGGCCATTACCGTACACAAGAGTCAGGGACTTACATTCAGTAACATAATCATAGACTTTAGCGGAGGAGTGTTTGCCGGAGGACAAACGTATGTGGCTCTGAGCCGCTGTACTTCACTGGAAGGAATCTGTCTGAAAAGAGAGATTACACGGGGAGACATCTTCGTACGTCCCGAAATCGTATCCTTTGCCAAACAGTTCAACAACAAACAGGCCATAGACCGTGCCATGAAGCAGGCACAGGCCGATATACAATATACTTCAGCCGTAAAATCTTTCGACAAGGGAGATTTCCCCGAGTTTCTGAATCAGTTTTTCAAGGCTATCCATTCGCGTTACGACATAGAAAAGCCACTTATCCAACGGTTCATCCGCAAGAAACTGAATATTATCAACAAGCTGAAAGAGGAAAACAGACTTCTGAAGGAACAGATGAACCAACAGAAGAAAAATCTGGAAAAATATGCCCACGAATATTACCTGATGGGAAACGAATGCATTACCAAAGCACATGATGTACGGGCTGCCCTTGCCAATTACGACAAAGCCATCGAACTTTATCCCGAGTATACAGATGCATGGGTACGGAAAGGTGTAACTTATTTCGACGACAACCGGATGGCTGAAGCGGAAGAATGTTTGAATCAGGCAGTCAAACTACGCCCCATGGACTTTAAGGCTGTATACAACAGAGGAAAGCTTCGCCTGCATACCGGCGATACGGAAGGAGCACTGACCGACCTCGACAAAGCAACAACACTCAAGCCTCAGCATGCAGGAGCACACGACTGCTTTGCCGATGCACTCGACAAAGCGGGAAAAGAGAGTGAAGCAGCCTTACACTACCGAATTGCAGAGGAATTGAGAAAGCGCAAGGCTTCCCGTTCCGACAATCCTGCATAAAAACAGTTCTTTGATATACATACAAAAAGAAATGCCATCCGGAAGCTAAAAGTTCCCAATGGCATTTCTTTGTTTATCATATACTCGTTAATTGTTAAGGTCTGGGTTGGCAGCAATGGCTTCTTCCGGAATACGAAGAGTATAGCGTGAATCATCCTGTTCGAGTACATAACTTTTTTCCTGTAATACTTTTTCTATCCGTGGACGAGTAGTACGGCGCAAGTCAAACCAGCGCTGACCTTCAAAAGCCAGTTCACGTGCACGCTCGTTCAAGATTTCTTTCACCAAATCGGCTTTTCCCATCGCCTCTACCGCAGCCTTTTTCTTTGCATACGCTTCGGCTGTATATCGCTTTTCCATCAGTTCCAATACACGCTTGCGGGCTTCCGGCAATTTGTCGGATTGAGCAGCGGCTTCTGCACTGTTCAGATACAACTCTGCTACACGGATGGTATTTCTGAAGTTATGGTCGCCTCCTTTCAGACATTTGCGGTTTCCCTTATCATCGGGCTGAGCAAAATAAGCTGCAGGACGCAAGTCACCCTCACCATACAAGGAAAGGAAAGAAGGCAATACCGATACCGCATTCTTATAGTTGGCATTCATGGTAAATTCAAGTGGGTTGATGGCCTCTACCGACTGGAAATGATTCGGCAGTTTGAAACCTTCTGCCCGAAAATCTTCCAAAGTCGGCTTTTTAGCCAATGCTTCTTCTGCATACTTATAAGCATTGGCCCAATCGCCCATATAGAGATACACACGCGAACGTAATGCCGGCACACACAGTGTGGTAAAACGGTAAGACAAAGTTATATCATCCCATTTTTCTACATTGAGCAAACTTTCTGCCGTCTGTATATCACTCAGTACCGAAGTATAAATTTCTCCTACCGTATTACGCTGAGCCCGTTCTTCCAAATCGGTAGAAAACTTCAATGGGACAGCTTTAGTATCGGTTGCTCCTGGCTTAGTATACGGTTGCCCAAAAAGATTGGCCAATACAAAGTGTATATATCCACGCATCAGATATGCCTCTCCCACCAACTGCTTTATCTCAGCCTCATGGCCATCAATGATATTTCCCTGATTTTCAATAATAAAATTGGCATAAAACAATACCTGATAATATCCGGCCCAGTTGAAAGCAACAGTAGAAGAAGAAGTCGAAGTTCCGACTTCCCAACGTTCGATGGCAGAATACTTTCCCATGTCCGGTTCGTTCGAAACAAACATCTCGTCTGCCCCCATATTGGCCAGTCCTCTATCCGATGGTACCGTATTGTAAGCCGTAGCCCACAATGCACGATACTCTGCCAGCGTAGTAGGAATTACACTTCCCGTAGGCTTAATATCCAAATAGTTGTCGCACCCCGTGGCAAGCACCATCAGGCAGATGCAGATTACATTTATATAGAATTTCTTCATAACAGTTCAAGAATTAAAAGTTAAGATTCAAACTGAAGGTAAACGATTTTGGAATAGGCTGTGCATACGGATTTCCCATTGTTTCCGGATCGAGGAAATTATCATAGTTCGAACCAAAAACAAACAGGTTACGTGCTTCCAGCGCTACGCTCGCTTGAGTAATACCTACTTTCTTAATCAAGTCGAAAGGCAGTTCATACCCTAAACGGATACTTTGTACGCGCATGTAGTTCTGTTTCTTCACCCACATGTCCAGATTCTGATATACACCCAGTCCACCCAGCACGATATAAGAATCCGGATCCATGTTTCCGTCAATCAGTGCCGGCATGGTTCCATGAGGATTGTCGGAAGTCCAGCGATTCAAAATATCGCGGTTCGTATTCTGTCCTCTGTCGTATCCCATAATATCATAAGTAGGCTGCGTACGTACATAACCTCCTGCATTGAAAATACAGTTCACACTCAGTTCGAATGCCTTATAGGTGAATGTATTTCCGAAACCTCCGGTATAAGGTGATTCACTTGTACCGATATACTCATAACGGTTACGCACTTCCTGCGGTGTCAGATCGTATTGTCCGAATGTCCATTCCTTTATTTTGAAAAACTCTTTAGCGGTTTCTACCTTGCCGTTTTCCTTATTATAGAATGTCATTTGTCCGTTTTCATCGACTCCGGCATAAGGGAAAGCAAAGATAGCTCCTACCGGATAACCTTCACGGCTTGGATAAATCGCATCCTCACGAATCGCTTCTTTTAAAACCTTATTCTGGTTGTAAGCAAAGTTGAAGGTAGTAGTCCACATAAACGACTTGGTATGAATATTACGGGTAGACAGACTCACTTCCACACCCTTGTTCTCCATACTTGCCCAGTTGATGGTAGTCGATGCGAAGCCTGTTTCAAGAGGCAACATTTGCATACCAATCAAGTCAACTCCTTTACGATAGTAATAATCCACACTCAGATTGATACCCTGATTCAATACTGCAAAGTCCATACCGGCATTCACCGAATAAGTTTTCTCCCAACGCAATTTATCATTAGGAGCAGAATTTACTGTAATCATATCTTCTGTACCTCCGGGAAGAATAGGAGTCGCATTATTCTGATATTTTCCCAACAAGAAAGGTGAAGTATTCTTATCGATATTACCCTGCAAACCATACGATGCACGGAATACCCAGTTGTCTACCCAGCGCACAGACTGCATAAACGGTTCTTGCGACACACGCCACAACCCACTCACCGAATACAACGGTAAGTAACGGTATTTCTTGTCTACCCCAAACAGGTCGGAGCCATCGAATCGGATACTTCCACCCAATGTATAACGGTTCAGCAACGAATAAGAAGCAGTAGAGAAGCCTGATACATAAGCATTTTCGACATTCGTCTTCGAATGTAACGGGAAAGCAAGGTCTTCACTCGGGAAAATCACCGGACGGTTGGTCATGGTACGACGGTCGTAACCATAGCCCACCGAGTAAAGAGTAGTAGCCCATGTACGGCGCAGCTCCGAGCCCAGCATAATTTCAAATTCATGAATGTCTGCATAAGTATCGCGATATGTGCCCATAGTCTTCCAGGTTACCTGAGAGTTTGAATTCTCATAAGCCTTATGGAAACCTCCTTTTTGAGGAAGGAACGAGGTCTGGTTACTCTGATGACTCTGATGTTCATGGCGCATGGCAAACGACTGCTCGTCTGCAATTTGCTCACGTGATGTTTTATCGAGCTGCAAACCCACCTGAGACGTAATCTTAAACCGGTCGTCAAAGCGCAACTCTACATCGAAAATCGAAGAAAAAGAGTTCGTTACCGATTCGTTGGACGTATTGTTTCTCTCTTCAAAAGTATTGAAGCCCAGTTCCGAATATCCGGTCTGCATATCCATATCATAGATATAATTGCCGTCTTTATCGAATGGCTGAAGATAAGGATTGGCAATACGGGCATAAAACATCGGATTGGTAAATCCGTCTGTAGCCAAATACGAACTGCTGTTACGACGATTCACAAAAACCGAAGCTCCTACCTTCAATATCTTATTCAATTTATAATTGGCTTTGGTCACCAGATTCAGTCGGTCGGCAGATACACTGGGAATATTTCCATTCTCTTTCGAATAGCCCAAAGAGGTATAAAAAGTTGTACGTTCGTTACCTCCCGAAATACTCAAGTTATACTCCTGACTGAATGCATTTCTCAACAGAATGTCATTCCAGTCGGTATTAATCAGACGCAAAGCATCGATTTCCTTCTGAGCATCGGCAGGCAAAGCACTCCATCCGTCTTTCTGGAACGCATCTACCGCACCATGACGCTTGATAATACGATAAACTTCTCCCTTATCCGAATTCAAACTATATCCACTTTTCAACAACTGAAGTTCCAAATCCACCTTCTCTGTCGCATTCATCAGATTCAGACGATCAATATCCTGCTTAGGAGAATAAGTCAGACGAGTATTAAAGTTTACTCTTGTTTTTCCGGCTTTTCCGTTTTTAGTCGTAATCACAATGACTCCATTTGCTGCACGGGCACCATAGATAGCAGTAGCTGCCGCATCCTTCAAGACAGTAATGTCAGCAATATCAGAAGGATTCAATCCAGCAATGGACGACTGTTGCACATCATCTACACTTTTCAAAGATTCCAAACTGGGCACATCTGTACCTTCCAAAGGAATACCATCGAGTACCCACAAAGGATCTTGTGTACCATTCAAAGAAGAAGTACCACGAATACGGATTTTTACCGGCGCACCCGGTGCACCGGAAGTAGATATCGCAGACAATCCGGCAATCTGTCCCGACAACGCCTGATCAATACTTTTCACTGTTCCGATAGTAGATTCCGAAATATCAATCTTCGATACGGCAGCCGTCAACTTGCGGCGTTCAATAGTCTGATAACCAGTCACAACCACATCTCCGAGCATTGTAGCAGAAGTTTCCATCACAACATTATAATTGTTTTTTCCCGACTTCAACACTATCGTAAAGGTAGTATATCCAATATAGCTACATTGCAGTTTTTTCACACCCTCCGGAATAGAGATAGAGAAGTTACCGTCGATATCGGTAATGACCCCCAGCGAAGTCTTGTTGCTTCCGGCTTTCTTCAAGTCGTCTGCAGAAACAAACACAGAAACCCCAATTAGTGGTTGCTTATCTTCGGCAGCAATTACATGACCTGTAATTACTCTGTCGGCTGCCATTGTCCAGGCAGCTTGTACAATAAGTAAGACTAAGAATAAGAGTTTTTTCATTCTAACTATATTAATGATAATTGATTATTTACAAACCCAAAGCTGTATTGATACGTAAAATCATATCGTCGTAATGATAACGTGTAGCAGTATCGGCTCCGTTACGTCTGGCTTCCAACAACTGTTTGATACGCAACAACTCACCACGTTTTACAGAGATTGCATCCGATATACGGTTTACCTGCCCTCCGTAGAAACTCAATTCACGTTTTGCTCCCATACGTTCTGCGTGTTCGAAAGTAAATTCGTCACAACTGCAACGAGGATGATCGTGCAACAGATAAGGGTTACCACTGGTCACCAGATGCTTATTGATTTTCACACCTTCACTCTCTGCCGCAGCAGTAATCAGTGCATCCAGAAATCCTTTCTGAAGATTTCTTTCCATTACATCCGGAGTACCACCCTTTATTGTAGTAGCAAAAATAGATTTATGCATCTTATCCATCAGTTCCACTACAGTGAATGCCTTCTTTCCGTTCTTCAATTCATTTTCCAACATTCGCATCAAACGGTCGTTCGATAATAAATCCCAGAAGATATATCCTTGTGTATTCTTCAATATCTGATTCGGAGCATACTCTATCACCCCATTAGGATTCTTGCGCAACAGGAAAGTATAGTCTGATATTTCCGTATCGAACAGCCAGCGTGGATAGCAAAGCACCTCGTCCAGCAGAAAATCGAGAGCAGCTTCCTGCTTTTCTTTCTCTACAAAAGTATAAGTCTTCACTCCATCCCCCACTGTAGTATTCTCTATATAAATACCTCCGATATTTGCCATCACATGATAGAGGTAATTATTCCATTGCATAATTACGGCATAATACAAACGCGAAGCCTCTTCGTAAGTCTGTCCCTTTTCTCCGGTAGTAGTCCACTGGATAATCTGTGGAACAATACGTTTCAGGTTGGCAATTCCCAACTGAGAAGAACGTACCGGGTCGTCTCCCAAATCTTCGTTCTGAGCACGCGGATCGACAGCAGCACGAGGGTCTTGTGCTTCACTGTATTTGTATAAACGGTCTGTATGGCGACTCAGGAAATCATAAAGTACATCTTTTTCCGCTTCAGGAGTAGGCAATCCATACCAACGGTATCCGTATTCGATAGCAAACATATCGTAAGGGCCGATATGTGGAGAAACTGCAGTAACTCCATCTCCCGGCTGAGCCACATAATTGTATCGGGCATAATCCATGATAGAAGATGCTGTAGAGTTCATCTTGTCCGTAAATGTCTTCGAACGCAACGAATCGGTAGGGAATGTCCACGATCCCATCATGTTATGACGCAACCCCAACGAGTGTCCCACTTCATGGCAAGCCACAAAACGAATGGCATCTCCCATCATATCATCCGGTAATTTGATTCCTCTTGCTTCGGGATTAATAGCCCCGGTCTGTACAGTAATCCATTCCTGCACCATCGAAATCACATTATGCCACCACATGATATCCGCCTCGAGTATTTCCCCCGAACGTGGGTCAAGAATGGAAGGACCCATGGCATTGGCTTTCGACGAAGCAGCATAAGTCAGCACCGAGTAATTGATATCATCCGTATCTGCCGCAATACTATCCGGCAAATCTTTTGCAATAATGGCATTTTTGAATCCGGCACGTTCGAAAGCTACCTGCCAGTCTTCGATACCTTGCTTGATGTATTTACGCCAACGGTAAGGAGTAGCATCCTCAATGTAAAAGACAATAGGCTTGGCCGGTTCTACCAGTTCACCTCTCAGGTATGCCTCACGGTCTTCCGGTTTCGGCTCCAGTCTCCAGCGGGTGATGTATTTCTTTTCTTCCGTTTTCTGCTGTGCATCACTGAAATAAAGCAAGTCTTTTGTAAAATATCCCACTTTAGGATTATCCAAACGCCCCATCATAGGTTGCTCCGGAAGCAATACTAACGACGAGCTGACCTCTACCGTCACATTCACCGAACTCATTCCTTCATGCACTTTTGTAGTCAGCTCCGATGTAGCAACCACATTATTTTGGAAAGCCTTGACAGAACGTATTCTCGACAAACCTTTCACAGCAGAAGTACCAAGGTTTATATTATCGAATACGTTGTTAATACTGGTTTCCGAACCGTCATAAATATCATTGACCTGTATCAAAACCGAAGTAGAATCGGGATGACAAGCTTCTATCTTAAAATCGGCTATTAATGGAGAGATGAAATTATTCTGCACCGACCGGGTAATTGCATCCTGCTTGGGTGATTCCGGCATCGGACGCATCTGACGCACCAAAATCTTCTTGGCTGCCTTATCCCATTCGAAACGCACCATCTGCGTTTCATAATTGGTTCCCCGGTTCACCCCTGCGTCATTCAATTCCAACGGAACTCTCTGTAGCTTATTGACAACCAGCATATCCCGTTCCAACAATGCAACAGGAATTTCAAAAAAATACTTTGAGTCTTGTTTATACACATTAAACATCCCCCTTCCCAGCAAATGAGATTCAGAAGCGATCTTTTCATAATCGCTTTTTACAGATGCCGTGTCTTTCTCGACCTTTTTTTTCTTAAACAGTCCCGGAGTTTCCAACACATGATATTCCTCATTATAATTTAAGGATGCATTTAATGGCATTGCCAACGTGGCTCCTACTAACACTGTAGTCCACAGAATTCGGTTTAGAGTCATATTGTTTAGTCTTTAAAATGGGGTGCAAAAATATAAAAAATAATGCATTAATTTTGCATTTATATAGAGAGTATCTCTTTAAAGAACAAAATAACACCCATTTAGTTCAAAGAATAAAATTTAATTTAATAACTTTGTGAAGTATAATTATAAATTTATCAACCACCTTAATCTGCAGTCATGAAGATTAGCTTATATTCAAAAGTAGGAAGTTTTTTGGTTGCAAGCCTGTTTGCAACATCGTGTGCCCAACAAGAAAATATGGTACAAACCCTTACTCCTGTTCCTGTATCCTATCAAACAGAACAAGGAAAATTCCAATGGGATGCACAGACACAATTGTTTGCCGAAGGAGAAAAAATCGATACTTCTATCATAGAAACGGCATTCCAGCATGCTCCTCAACCAATAAAATGGACAGAAGCACTCCCAAAATCGAATTTTATCCGTCTGACTCTTGTCCCCGAACTGAAAGGCATTACATCACCGGAAGGATATACATTGCAAATTACTTCAAACGGTATACAGATTGAAGCCACTACACATGCCGGTCTGTTCTATGGAGTACAAAGTATTTTGCAGCTGGCCGAACAGGGAAAAGGAGCCATACAGGCAGCTACCATTACAGACGAGCCACGTTTCGAGTATCGTGGAATCATGCTGGATGTATCCAGACATTTCCGTAGCAAAGAATTTGTAAAGAAACAGATTGATTTACTTGCATCATACAAAATAAACCGTCTTCACCTGCATCTTACCGACGCAGCCGGATGGCGTATAGAAATTGACAAATATCCCCGTCTGACAGAATTTGCCGCATGGCGTAAAGGAGAGACATGGAAAGAATGGGGCAAAGGAGGTAACCAATACTGTGAAGCAACCGATCCGGAAGCCAAAGGAGGATATTATACCAAAGAAGATATTAAAGAGATATTGGAATATGCACGCCAACATTGCGTCACAGTCATTCCGGAAATCGAGATGCCTTCTCACTCGGAAGAAGTGCTGACTGCCTATCCGGAGTTATCCTGCACACACAAACCCTACAAGCAGTCTGATTTTTGCGTAGGAAACGAAAAAACATTCGAATTCCTTGAAAACGTACTGACTGAAGTTATGGAACTGTTCCCTTCCCAATACATCCATATCGGAGGTGACGAAGCCGGTAAAGGAGCATGGAAAACTTGCCCACTCTGTCAGGCACGCATGAAAAAAGAAGGACTGAAGAATGTAGACGAATTGCAGAGCTATCTGATTCACCGCATCGAACGTTTCCTGAATGCAAACGGAAGAGATTTGCTGGGCTGGGACGAAATTCTGGAAGGAGGTCTGGCTCCTAATGCCACTGTAATGTCATGGAGAGGCGAAGCTGGTGGTATCAAGGCTGTTCGTGCAGGTCATCATGCCATTATGACTCCTGGAGAGTTCTGTTACTTTGACGGCTATCAGGATGCTCCGTATTCACAACCGGAAGCTATCGGTGGATACCTTCCATTGAGCAAAGTATACGGATACAATCCGGTACCCGACTCACTGACAACCGAAGAAGCTAAATTGATTCAAGGAGTACAAGGTAACGTATGGACAGAATACATTCCTACCGAAGAGCATCTGGAATACATGCTGTATCCGCGTGCCATCGCATTGGCCGAAGTAGCATGGACAAAACCGGAAAACAAATCGTGGGATTCTTTCCACGAACGTATCCTGAAAATCATCCCGCAATTGCAGGCTAAAGGATACAATCCGTTCGATGTAAGTAAAGAAATTGGAAACCGTAAGGAAGCAGCCCAGCCGATAGAACACCTGGCTGTAGGCAAGAAGGTAACCTTCAATATTCCTTATTGGCCTAACTATCCGGCTAACGGAGAAAAAACGCTGACAGACGGTTTGCGCGGTGGATGGAACTACAACGACAAGCGCTGGTTGGGATTTGCCGACAATCACCGTATGGATGTAGTAATCGACCTGGAGAAGGAAACCGACATTCACTCTGTTGCGGCCGACTTCATGCAAATCTGTGGTCCGGATGTATATATGCCTGCCAAAGTTATCATCTCGGCCTCTACAGACGGAAAGAATTATACTACCCTTGCCGAAATAAATCATGAAGTAGTAAAAGATGATGCTGTATCATTCAAGAACTTCGGATGGCAGGGAGAAGCCAAAGCACGATATATCCGTTACCAGGCTATTGCCAATGCCGATCACGGTGGCATTCAGTTTGTCGACGAAATCGTTGTAAAATAAAAGCCGTACACAGTCTTAATATTTCATTCTCTTCCTCCGATTTTTCCTATAAAAAAGGAAAACGGAGGAAGAGTTTTTATTTCTTAATAGAAATGACAAAATGTAAGGTTTGACATTTTGATATTTTCGACCTCTAAAAACAGGGCTTTTTGAGGCCTCATCCGAGTCCGGTGATTTTTTCCTTGATTTTAAGGGATTTGCATAATAAAAAAAGAAAGGAAATACGCTCCATTTTATACATAAAATCTCATTTATACATATATTCTTATCACTCCTCGCATAATATCCTCTATTTTCTCACATAAAGTCACTTTACATCACATTCAATATCCGAAGGAGTTTCATGTAAAAAGACGGTGAAATAATCAATCCACTCCCTTTTCAGCAACAAAAAAACATACTTTTATAGATGCAAGCCTACGCGACTAGTCACGAAAGCGTACGTGATTAGTCGCATCAGCCCTCGTTACTTGTATCGTTGCCCCTCGATTCAAGTCCTTTTTCCTTATTTTTCAATCTGTAAAACATGCTCTACGACACTTATTTTACCCTTCTACAAGTCATTTTAAGCTCAATAAACCCAAATAAAGAGTGATTTTGATTAAAATAGCTGTTATCAAAAAATAGTATATTTAGATTTTTAGAAAGAATATCGAGTTTTTCCATAACAAACTGTAAATGTTTACTTATCGTTTTTTCATAGGAAAAATTAGCCTAATTATTGAAAATTTAGCCCAATTTGTAAAGAATACCAAAAATTTAAATACTTTTGTCTACAATTAATCTACAGTAAAAACACATTTTTACGATTATGAATAACAAGATTCTATTATTATTGGCGGGAATACTCCTTTGCCTACCTTTGTATGCACAGCACAATTTTTCATTTCACAAAGACGGGAAATTTAAAATTGCTCAATTTACCGACATCCATTGGACTCCCGGTTCTGACAAATGCAGCATCACAGCCTCTACAATAGAATCTGTATTACAAGCCGAACAGCCGGATATAGCCATTCTGACAGGAGATGTGGTAACAGATTCTCCCGCATTGGAAGGATGGAAATCTATCATACAAATCTTTGAAAAAGCCCAAATGCCATTTGCCGTACTGATGGGTAATCATGATGCAGAAAATATGTCAAAAGACAGCATCTATCTCCTTTTATCTGCATCTCCTTATTTTGTAGGAGACAGAGGACCTGTTGATATTAAAGGATATGGAAATTCCATCATCCCTATCTATGACTCCCAAAAACAAAGCACCATTTCATCGCTGTTGTATTGTTTCGACTCAAACGATTACCCGGAAAATAAGAATTACGGTCACTACGACTGGATACATTTTAACCAAATTGACTGGTATCGCAGAAAAAGTCAAGCCTATACAGCACAAAACAACGGCAAACCCTTGCCGGCTTTAGCATTCTTCCACATTGCCACTCCAGAATTCAATCACCTGATTGGCCGCAAAACCACTTGGGGAAGATGCAACGAAGGAGGAACCGGTGCACCTAAAATAAATAGTGGCATGTTTGCTTCTTTCATCGAATGTCAGGACATAATGGGAGTTTTTGTAGGACACGACCACGACAATGACTTTATCGGTCAGGAATACGGCATTGCCCTCGCATACGGACGAGTAACCGGAGACGACGCCTATGGAGATTTTAAACGGGGCGGGCGTATCATAGAAT
Organism: Phocaeicola sp. HCN-40430; assembly: GCF_037890285.1. Classification (NCBI taxonomy): domain Bacteria; kingdom Pseudomonadati; phylum Bacteroidota; class Bacteroidia; order Bacteroidales; family Bacteroidaceae; genus Phocaeicola; species Phocaeicola sp. HCN-40430. The sequence continues at coordinate 94,802 of NZ_JBBKBS010000003.1, read as the reverse complement.
TACACGAAGGTAGCCATAGCTTCGATACATGGATTACAACTCCCGAAGGAAGAGAATTTACCTATTATTATCCATCAGGTATTACATCCATAGAGGAAGAAGAAGGAGACTATTTACCGGCACGTAAGGTTCAGTCTCCTAAACAAGGAGTAGCTTATACTTATTACGAGGGAGAATTTGAAAAAACAGCCGAAGTATTGAAAGGGAAAAAAGTAAAGACCGGTGTTATGAAAAACTTCGATATTACCCAAGCTCCCGCAGAAGACTATTTCGGTTATGAATTCCGCACACTGATACGTATTCCGGAAAAAGGAATCTACAACTTCTACACCTATTCGGACGATGGCACTAAACTGTATATCGACGGAAAAGAAATCGTAGATAATGACGGCTCTCACAATGCTCAAAGAGCAGAAGGTAAAGTCGCATTGGAAGAAGGCTTCCATGAATTGCGTTTAGTTTATCTGGAAAGCTACATGGGACAGGAACTTGAAGTCGGCATTTCGGGAAGAAATATACTTGAAACACCTATACCTGATGATATGCTGTATTTGGGGAAATAATCAGTTAGACCAATCGTGTCTTCTATGAAAAAAACGATTTTAATAAAGACACTAATTTAAATAAGAAATATAATACTAAGCAAGACAAGAGTATGAACAAAAAATTTCTATGTTTACTCGGAGCAGCATCAATAGGGATGTCTTTGTCTGCTTCATCAATGAGTAAACCCACACCTCCAAAAGAAGGATATGCTCCCCTAAGCACACTTCCTTCCGCAAATCAGAATGCTCAAACCATTAAGGGTACAGTAGTCGATGCAAATGGAGAAGCCATAATCGGCGCAAGTATACAAGTAAAGGGTACAACAATCGGTACAATTACAGATTTCGACGGAAACTTTACGCTGGATGTTCCGGAAAATGCTGTATTACGCATTTCATACATCGGTTTTATTACTCAGGACATTAGCGTAAAAAACAAGAGAGATTTCAAAATTACTCTGAAAGAAGACAACAAAACACTGGAAGAAGTAGTAGTAGTAGGTTATACTACTCAGCGTAAAGCCGATTTAAGTGGAGCCGTTTCTTCTGTAAAAGTAGATGAAATCAGCGATATGTCTGTTACAGGTATCAACCATGCTTTGCAAGGAAAGATGTCTGGTGTAACAGTATATGCCAACAGTGGTGCACCGGGTGCTTCTGCTTCCGTTCGTGTGCGCGGTTTGGGAACAATCGGTAACAACGACCCCCTCTACGTAATCGATGGAGTTCCGGCAGATAATATGAACGATATTAACCCGAGTGATATCGAGCGAATCGACGTATTGAAAGATGCGGCTTCTGCAGCTATCTACGGTTCACGTGCTGCCAATGGTGTGGTTATCATCCAAACTAAAAAAGGTGGAAAGTCGGAAAAGGTAAATGTAACTTTCAACATGCACCACGGCTTCAACTCCATCCCGAAAAAACTCGGATTGCTTAACGCAGAACAAAGAAATCTTATCCATACAGAAGCTTACGAAAATGACAACAAGCCTGTTCCGGAATATTATAGCTCTCCATATGCACAGGTTACACGTACAGACTGGCAAGATGAAGTCTTCACCAACGGATATACCGGTAACTACGATTTAGGCTTGTCCGGCGGTTCCGAAAAAGCACGTTACAACGTAGCAATGGGATATCTCAGCCAAAACGGAGTTATCAAAAATTCCGGTTACGACCGTGTAAACTTCCGTGTCAATACAGAATTGAATATCACCAAGAACTTGAAGTTTGGAGAAAACCTGATGGTTACTCACTCTGTACAAGACATGATGGATACACAAGGTTCTAACGGTGTTATTTCTTCGGCTTTGGTATTCGACCCATCTATTCCGGTATATACAGAAGACGGAGGATACAGTGGTAGTGGAGAATTGGGTACCGATATGCGTAACCCGGTTTCTATTATCGACCGTACTGATAAGAAACGTACACGCGACCGTATCTTTGGTAATGTATATGCAGAATGGGAAATCATTAAAGGATTGACAGCCAAAACAGACTTTGGTTACGACTGGTCTCAATGGCAGGAAAAAGAATATACTCCTGTTATCCCTGAAGCAGGTCGTCCGAATTCGGTGGCAGAACTCACCCAGCAAGACTGGCAAAGCACACGCTGGATTAATACTACAACTTTGAAATACGATGGCAAATGGGGACGTCATAAATTGATGGCTTTAGGAGGATGGTCTTTTGAAAACTACAGCATGAATTTCACCAACATGCGTGGTTCTAACTTTGCCTCTGACGATGAATCTCAGCGTTTCATGGACTGTGCAGGAACAATCAACTGGATTCTGACCGGACGCAAGGAATGGGCTTTGATGTCTGCCTTCACACGTTTCGACTATTCTTACGCAGACAGATACCTGTTCTCTGTAAACTTCCGTGCGGATGGTTCTTCTAAATTCTCGAAGAACAATCGTTGGGGATACTTCCCTTCAGTTTCTGGAGCATGGCGTATTTCAGAAGAAGCATTCTTTGAAGACATTAAAAATACAGTACAGAATTTCAAGTTCCGCGCAAGTTGGGGACAGCTTGGTAACCAGAATATATTCGACTATTATCCAACCTATACCAGTGTTGTCAACACACAGGATGACGACGGTTATTATGCAGTATTCGGAAAAGATGAAACTGCTGTAGGCGGACGTTACGAAGCTTCTATCGCAAACAAGGATATCAAGTGGGAAGTAACTACACAGACCAACGTCGGTATCGACTTAAGTTTATTTGACCATTTGGATATTACCGCCGATTACTTTGTCAAGACTACTTCCGATGTATTGCTGCAAGTTCCGGTCACTTCATTGGCTGGTGTAGACAGCGAACCGTGGATTAATGCCGGAAAAGTACGCAACAAGGGATTTGAATTCAGCGCAGCATGGAATGGAGAAAAGAACGGATTCACTTACAATGTATATGGTAACTTCAGTACAATCAAAAACGAAGTTCTTTCTTTAGGAAACGGTAGTGAAGCAATTTACGGAAGTACTTACCGTGGAAGTAACATTACCAGAACTGTGGTAGGAGAACCAATGGCACACTTCTATGGTTACAAGACAGACGGAATCTTTACTTCACAGGCTGACGTAGATGCATATAATCAGAAATACAATAAGAACGCTGTTTTGGGAGATGTTAAATTCGTAGACAATGATAATAATGGTATTATTGACGGAAACGACAAGACCAACATTGGAGACGGATTCCCAGACTTTACTTATGGATTCGGATTTGACGGTTCATACAAAAACTTCGATTTGTCTTTGTTCTTCCAGGGAGTAGCTGGCTACGATATCTTTAAAGCAGTGGATTATGAAGGAATGTATGTAAACAAACTGTATAATCAGTTCAGTGACATCATGGATCGTTATCATCCGGTTAATAATCCAAACGGAACATTACCACGTGCTACACTGGAAGACCCCAACAACAACAGAGAGTTCTCTGATTTGTATGTAGAAAATGGTAACTACCTGAAGTTGAAAAATATCACATTGGGCTATACACTTCCTAAAAAACTGACAACCAAATGGGGTATGCAGAAACTGAGAGTATATGTTACTGCTCAGAATGTATTTACTATTACCAAATACTCAGGATATGATCCGGAATTGGGAGAAACTTATGCAGATAACAACGACAACTACGGAGTTACAGAGTTGGCTGTAGACCGTGGACAGTTCCCGCAAACAAGATCATTCCTTATGGGTGTTAATATTAATTTCTAAAATAAACAGTATGAAACTGAATAAACTTATATATATATCTTTATTTTTACCGTTGTTCAGCTCTTGTTCACTTGACCGGGAACCTTATGGACTGAACAATCTGTGGAGTTCTGAAGAGAATGCCCAAAAAGCATTAGACGCAGCCTATGTTCCACTCTACGAAGAAGAAGGCTTTGGAGAAGGACACTGGTGGGCTGGCTTACTTAGCGATGACATGGTCATAAACCGCGAAGATGCAGCCATGGGACAGTTAAGCAACTTTACTGCTGTAACAAATACCTATTGGGCGATGTACGATAACTGGAAAGTAATGTACAAAGTCATCCGTCGTGCCAATGATGTATTGGCAAATGTCCCCAATATTGAAATGGCCGAAAGCAAGAAAAGAATTATGCTGGGAGAAGCCAATTATTTATGTGCATTCTCTTATTTCTTCCTTGCAAAACGTTATGGTGGTTTGCCTTTCTATGACTACAACAATCCTACCGAGTTCAACAAACCTCGTGAAACAAAAGAGCAGACTTACCAAAACATTGAAACCTATCTGCTGAATGCCATCGATTACTTTAAAGATATTGACGGACAGCCTCTGTGGGAACGTACCAGCGATGATTGGGGACGTCCTAATTTGGGAGCAGCATACGGTTTGCTGGCAAAAGTATATGCACACTGGGGAAAGATGGACAAGTGTAAGGAAATGGCATGGGAAGTTATCAACTCCGGCAAATATTCACTGGAAAAAGCAAACGGTAATGGATTTGATTATCTGTTCTCACCTGCAGGAGAAAAGAGCAATGAAGTATTGTTCAATCTGACTCAGCTTCCGGAACGCCACAAATGCTCTATCATTTCTGTAGTACCAATGTCTTCTTCACTGACTGGAGGAACTGGATGGTTCTATTTTGCTCCAACACAGAGCTTGAGAGATGCGTTCAAAGAAGGAGACTTAAGACGTAAAACTACAGTAGCTCAAGACGGTGATGAATATTCCTGGATTGGCAAAGACTTCATCTTAAAAACACACCCTACAGAACAAGACAAACAAGAAGCTGAAGCTGAAGGAAAGACTGTAGGAGATATTAGCGACATGACAACCGGATACATGTGTGTAAAATATGCAAATGCTTATTCTACTATGAGCGGTTGGGTATGGGAACCAGGAGCTGATGTGCCTTTGCTGCGTTACTCTGATGTATTGCTTTTGTATGTAGAAGCACTGATGAATGAAAAAGGATTGAACAGCAGCAACCGGGATGCGATGACTTCGGATGCAACAATTCTGAAATATTTCAACGAAGTACATGAACGTGCTTTCGCGGGTACACCGGGATATGACCACAAAGACCAGATTAACTTTATGGATTTGGTGAACGAACGTCGCTGTGAGTTAGCTTATGAAGACGAACGTCATTACGACTTGGTTCGCTGGGAAATGGCAAAAGAAGTATATGCTCAAAATGATAAAGATAAAGGTGCTCGTACTTTTGATCCAGCCAAACACAGACACATGCCTTTACCTCAGAGCGAAATAGAAAACAGCAACGGAGTATTGATTAACAATCCGGCACCTGGATATTCAGACTTCGGTAGCGCACAATAATCTCAAGACTTATTTAATGCCTTTATAAAGACTCACATTAAATATTTCTATTAACTTTGTCATTCTGACGGATACAGGCAATTCATTGCTATAACGTCAGAATGACATTGTTTATTATTAGGCACATTTAATTAATACACATGAAAAAAACATTATTCTTTTTAATGGGGGCATGTCTTTTAGGAGCATGTACAACCAATACAGAAGAAAATAAGACAGCTACAGAGTATGTAAATCCATTTATCGGCACAGGTTTTCACGGACACACTTACCCAGGAGCTACTGTTCCTTTCGGAGCAGTCCAACTCAGTCCGGATACACGTAGAGGAGACTGGGATGCCTGTTCCGGCTATCACTACTCAGATTCTACATTATTGGGATTTTCACACACCCATTTAAGTGGTACCGGATGTATTGACTTGGGCGATATTCTATTCCGTCCTACAGTAAACGATGTCACACTCCAAACACAAGGAGACATTTATCGTCCGGCTTCGTTCTCTCACCACACAGAAAAAGCTGTACCCGGATATTATAGCGTCACATTAGACAATGAACAAATCAAAGCAGAGCTGACTGCCACAACTTATGCCGGCATGCATCGGTATACATATCCAGAAGGAAAAGAAGCCCGTATTATTATAGATTTAGCTCATCTGCTGACAGAGGAATTTATCTACGAAGCAGAGCTGAAACAGACTGCCGACAATGAACTGGTGGGTATGCGAAATACAAGAGGATGGGTAGACAATCAGCATATCTATTTCGTAGCACAGTTCTCCAAGCCACTGAAATCGGTTCAATTCATCAGCGATGGAAAAGAAACAACTGATGCGAAAGAAGTGAAAGGAAATCGTATACAAGCTGTAGCCGGATTCGGTCAGGAAAAAGAAATCGTAGCAAAAGTAGGACTTTCTGTAGTAAGCATCGACAATGCACGGGAAAACCTTAGCCATGATATACCTCATTTTGAGTTCGACTCGATATGCAATCAGGCTACTATTTGCTGGAACCAAGCTATGGATAAAGTACAGGTTAAAGGAGGTACAGAAGCTCAACGTACCAATTTCTATACCGCATGGTATCACTCATTGGTAGTACCCAATACTGTAAGTGATGTAAATGGAGAGTATCGCCGGCATGACATGAGCATTGGCAAAGTAGCTCCAGGAAGAAAGATGTATTCTACTTTCTCTACATGGGATACCTTCCGTGCATGGAATCCACTTATGACACTGACCGATACAACACTGGTAAACGATATGGTCAACTCCATGCTTGCTATGTACGATGCATCCGGAGAACTGCCTCTGTGGCCTCTGTCTGCAGGAGAAACCGGTACCATGATTGGTTATCACTCTACTTCGATTATTGCAGATGCTTACCTGAAAGGAATCCGGGGATTCGATGCAGAGAAAGCATTACAAGCCATGATTGCATCTTCTGAAAAGAATAAGAAAGGCGCTGATTATTATATCAAATATGGCTTTATCCCTGCAAATATTAAGAAAGAATCAGTATCGTGTCTGCTTGAGTTTGCTTACGATGACTGGACGATTGCACAAATGGCAAAAGCCATGAACAAGCAGGATGTATACGATACTTACATTGCACGCTCTCAAAATTACATCAACGTATTCGATGGAAAGACAAAATTCTTCCGTGGCAAGAGAATGGATGGAAACTGGGTGAACGGATTCAATCCTTTCGAACCGGGACGTGACTATACTGAGGCAACTGCATGGCAGTATCGCTTCTTCGTGCCTCACGATGTAAACGGTTTGATACAACAGTTTGGTGGAATTGAAGCCTTTACAGCTTGTCTGGATTCATTGTTCTCTGTCAGTTCAGAATTGCATGGAGAATTGGTAGATATCACCGGATTGATTGGTCAGTATGCACACGGAAACGAACCGAGCCATCATATGGCATATCTGTACAACTACGTAGGCCAGCCTTGGAAGACTCAGGAAATGACTCGCCGTCTGCTGGATGAAATGTATGCTCCTACTCCGGAAGGTATCATCGGTAATGAAGACTGCGGGCAGATGTCGGCATGGTATATCCTGTCGTCTATGGGATTGTATCCGGTATGTCCGGGAAGCAATGAATTCTCGTTGACAACTCCTTTGTTCGAACAGACCACACTGAAACTGGCCAATGGCAAGACACTGACCATTACCGCCAACCATCCGGACAAGAATGTATACATCGATAAAGTTGAACTGAACGGACAGGTTATTGAAACCAATTACCTCACTTACGAACAGTTGATGCAAGGAGGTACACTGGCATTTACACTGACAAACAAGCCGAACCACACCCGTGGTAGCGAACCATCCGCTTATCCTCATTCACACACCGAAGGTGAAGTTGTATCTACTCCTTATGTCGATCAGGACTTGGATTTGTTTACCAATCATATTGATGTAGAACTGGCTTCTGCTACAGAAGGCTGTCAGATTCACTATACATTAGACGGTAGTGAACCTACTGCAGCATCTCCTGTATACTCTTCTGCGTTAAGCATAGACCAGACTACTACCATCAAAGCGAAAGGATTCAAGGAAGGCTATCAGGCCAGCCGTACACTGACTATACAGGCAACTAAGGCTGAATTCCGTCCTGCCTTGTCTGTTTCTGCCGGAAAGCAAGGTACTGCCTACACTTATGTAGAAGGATACTTCCAAAAAGTAGCCGACCTGAAAAACGGTAAAGTAATAGAAAAAGGAGTCATGCCGGAACCTTCTATCAAGAACGCCAAACAGCCCGACCACTTCGGTTATACATTCGAAGGACTGATTAATGTACCCGAAGAAGGTGTCTATACCTTCTATACCCGTTCGGACGACGGTAGTGTGTTGTACATCGATGGTGAAAAGATTGTAGACAATGATGCCTCACATGCAGCCATCAGTGCCACAGGCCGCATTGCTCTGCAAAAAGGTCTCCATTCTTATAAACTGCTCTACTTCGAAGACTATGAAGGAGAAGAATTGGGTTGGGGCTGGAAACGTCCCTCTGGAAACAAGATGGAAAACATCCCTGCAAATTTGTTGTATGTGAAATAAATATTTAAACCTGATAATAAAAAACAAGTATTCATGAAAGCACCTCATTCTTTTATTGCCTGTCTCGTAACCGGACTGAGCTTTCTTTCTTTGAATGGAAATGCACAAAGTTGCGGCAATGACAGTATTTATAACCTGCCGTATAAAGATACTTACGTAAAAGAGCCATTGGTGGCAGAAAATACATTTCGTATAGCAAGACCACAATACACTTCATTACCAAAAGACTTTGCACAAGCCAAGAAAATTCTGCCCAACCCTATATGGAGCGGACATGAAGAAGAACTGGAAATGTACTGGCGTGCATGGGAAATAGCTATCGGCAACATCCGTAATCCAGAACCCGGTTCGGGATTTATCATGCCTTATATCGATACGGCTTACAATGGTAATATCTTTATGTGGGACAGCGCCTTCATCCTCATGTTTACCCGTTACGGAGCCCGTTTCTTTCCGTTCCAGAATACGCTGGATAACTTCTATGCCAAGCAGCATCCGGACGGTTTTATCTGCCGTGAAATAAAGGGTAATGGAGCCGACTGTTTCGAACGCTACGACCCTGTAAGCACCGGACCGAATCTGATTCCCTGGTGCGAAATGGTTTACTACCATCAGTTTGGCGATACAGAACGTCTGCACAAAGTATTCCCAGCTTTATGCGCTTACTACAAATGGCTGAAGCTGAACCGTACCTGGCGTAACGGTACCTACTGGTCGAGCGGATGGGGTACAGGTATGGACAATATGCCTCGCGTAAAACAGGGATACAGTATGATATTCAGCCACGGACATATGATTTGGTTGGATACTAACCTGCAACAGCTGTTTACAGCCAATCTTCTGCTGGAAATGGGATTCTATCTCGAACGCTGGCAAGAGATAGAAGAACTGGAAGACGAAGCAACCATGCTGAAAAAATACATCCGTGAAAATATGTGGGATGAAAAGACCGGATTCCTGTACGACCAGTATGCCGACGGTTCTTTGAGTACTACTAAGGGGATTGGCGCATATTGGGCACTTTATTCTGATGTGCTGAACGATACACAGCTGAAACGTATGGTCGACGAACTGAATAATCCGGCTACCTTCAAACGGAAATTCCGTGTTCCTTCTTTGTCGGCAGACAATCCCCGTTACAAAGCAAACGGACGTTACTGGCAGGGAGGAATCTGGCCCAGCACCAACTATATGGTTATGAACGGGCTGACAGAAAAAGGATTCCGTAAAGAAGCCCGCGAAATAGCATTAAGCCATTACGACCAAGTGTTCCAGGTGTATAAAAAGACCGGAACATTCTGGGAATATTATGCTCCCGAATCGGCAGATCCCGGATTTATGGCTCGTGATGAGTTTGTGGGATGGGGAGGACTTGCTCCAATCGGTGAACTGATTGAGTTTATTATCGGTATCAGAGGAGATTATACAGAAAAGCAAATTGTATGGGATATGAATCTGACCGAAGCCAACGGTATCGAACGATATCCTTTCGGACCGGATGGAAGCATTACCATGAAAGCTGCAGCACGCCGTTCTGCATCCGATAAGCCCAAAATTGAAGTAGAATCCAATATTCCATTCGAATTGGTTGTACTCTATGGCGACAAGAAAGAAGTATTCAAAGTAACACCAGGAAAAAATAATTTTTAATAATTGAAAACCATGAAAAAATACCAATGGATTGTAGGAGCGATGTTAGCTTTAAGTCTCTCCTCCCCCACTCAGTCTTTTGCTCAGACTAAAACACAATATCAGTCGAACCGTCCTGCTGTAGATGACAGACATTTTACGTCGGAAGCCATCGAAAAGATTATAGCAGAAGTAAAAGAAGCTATCAAAGATCCTAAACTTCGCTGGATATTCGAAAACTGTTATCCTAATACCCTGGATACAACCGTAAAATTCCAGATGAAAGGCAAAAAGCCCGATACTTTTGTAATAACCGGAGACATTCATGCCATGTGGTTGCGCGACTCTTCTGCCCAACTGTGGCCTTATCTGCAACTGATGCAGCATGACAAAAAACTGCAACAGCTCATTGCAGGCCTCATCAACAGACAGGCAGAATGTATTCTGTTCGACCCTTATGCCAATGCGTTCAACGATGGTCCTACAGGAAGTTACTGGGAATCGGACAATACTCAGAATATGCGTAAAGAATTGCACGAACGTAAATGGGAATTGGATTCTTTGTGCTATCCTATCCGTATAGCTTATTTCTACTACATCCTCACCGGAGATACTTCTGTATTCGATCAGGTATGGAAAGACGCCATGAAACTGGCTGTAAAGACCATGAAAGAACAGCAGCGTAAAGAAGGCAACGGACCGTACAGTTTCACACGTAACTGCGAAAAACCGACAGACTCTCAGATTAACGGGGGATTCGGTGCACCGGTAAAACCGAATGGAATGATTGTCTCTGCATTCCGTCCGTCAGACGATGCAACCCAATACGGATTCCTTATCCCATCCAATATGTTTGCCGTAGTATCTCTCCGTCAATTGGCAGAAATACAGCAGAAGGTGTACAAAGACGAAGCATTTGCCAACGAATGTCTGGCTTTGGCACAGGAAGTAGACGATGCCATCCAGAAACATGCCATCGTAAATCACCCCGTTTGTGGAAAAGTATATGCATTCGAAGTAGACGGTTTCGGCAACAGCCTGTGTATGGACGATGCCAACATTCCAAGCCTTTTGGCTGCTCCTTACTTGGGATACTGCAAACAGGATGACCCGTTGTATCAGAATACACGCAAACTGATATGGAGCGACAACAATCCTTATTTCTTCTCGGGAAAAGACGGTGAAGGAGTAGGCGGACCGCACGTAGGACTGAATTACGCATGGCCTATGAGTATCATCATGAAAGCAATGACCAGCAACAATCCGGAAGAAATCAAAGAATGTCTTAAGATGCTGCGCGATACAGATGCCGGTACCGGATTTATGCATGAATCTTTCAATGTAAACAATGCAGCCGACTTTACCCGTTCGTGGTTTGCATGGGTTAATACCCTCTTCGGAGAACTCATTGTAAAAGTATACCACGAATATCCCGAAATATTGAAGGGAGATTTATAAACTTCATTTCATAACTTATTCATCCATCAGCTATGAAAGAATATGTAATAGCACTCGATTTAGGCGGTACGAATTCGGTTTTAGGACTGGTCGACAAAGAGGGAAAGATTCTGAACCGTTCGTCCTTCAAAACCGGAGATTGCCCAACCATAGAAAGTTACGTGACCCAGTGCGCAGAAAGCGCACGGGCACTTATCTCTCAGGCAGGAGGAAAAGAGACAATCAAAGCATTCGGCATCGGAGCACCCGATGTAAACTATTGGGACCAGACCATAGAAAATGCGACCAACCTGCCTTGGAAAGGAATTGTCCCACTGGCTGTCTTGCTGGAAAAAGAGCTGGATATTCCCGTATACATGACCAACGATGCCAAAGCAGCTGCCTTGGGAGAAATGTTGTACGGAACAGCACAGGGAATGAAAGATTTTATCATGATTACGCTGGGCACAGGAGTAGGCAGCGGTATTGTTGTCAACGGCGAACTGGTATACGGGAAACGCAGTTTTGCCGGAGAACTGGGACATACTTCTGTACGTCCGGAAACCGGCAGAGAATGCCCTTGCGGACGCAGAGGATGTGTAGAAGCATACTGTTCGGCTACCGGAGTCGTGCGTACTGCTCACGAACTGTTGGAGCAAAACAATGAGGAAAGTCTGCTGCGTAAACTTCCGAAAGAAACACTTACTTCCAAAGATATTTACGATGCGGCAATACAGGGAGACAAGTTGGCCAACCGGATATTCGAACTGACAGGAAGTCTGTTGGGAGAAGCCTGTGCCAATTTTGCCACATTCTCCGATCCGGAAGCATTCATATTCTTTGGAGGACTGACCAAAGCCGGTGATTTGCTGATGAAACCTCTGACACAGACCTACGAACAGACTGTATTCGACAATTATAAAGGTACAGCCCGCTTCCTGATTTCTCAATTGGACGATGCCGATGCAGCCCTGCTGGGAGCTGCTGCATTAGCCTGGACCAGATAAGAAGAAAGTTTCAAGTACAAAAAAATACCGCAGTCTTTCGAATGCGGTATTTTTTTATTTCATATTTTCTGTTCACGAACTTAATCTTTTGCCTGATGAACAGTAAGCTGTGGGAACGGGAATCCGATACCTTCTTTATTAAAGGTTTCATACACCACCTTATTCAAGTCGAAATAAACGTTCCAGTATTCTTCTGTAGAAGTCCATACACGCAATTTAATATCGACACTGCTGGCTGAAAGTGCCCCCAAACCAATGAACGGTGCAGGATCCTGCAGGATACGGCTATCTTCCTTGATAATACGTTCCAGTACCTCTCTCACCCGGTTATAGTCTTCACCATATTCCACGCCAATCACCAGTTCTACACGGCGTTTATCCTGCTTACTGTAATTTACAATCGCATTACTGCTCAAGGAGCCGTTGGGTACATAAATCACCTTATTTTCCGGAGTAGTAAGAATCGTATGGAAAATCTGTATCTCACGTACAGTACCTCCCACCTTCTGGGCATCCGATTCAATATAGTCACCTACCTTAAAAGGCTTAAATACCAATATAATCAGCCCTCCGGCAAAGTTGGACAGATTTCCGGACAAAGCCATACCGATAGCCACACCGGCAGAAGCCAGCAAGGCTGCCAAACTGGTAGTTTCAACCCCTAACTTACTGATAATGGCAAAAGCCAATACCAAATTCAGTGTCAGGTTAAGAAAACTTCTCAAAAAAGTCTGAACGCTGATTTCCAGCTTCCGCTTTTCAAGAATCTTCACTACAATACGACTAATCTGTTTTATCAGGAAACGGCCCACAATATAAATAATCACTGCGGACAAAATACTCTTCCCAACCTCTATTCCCCAATCTGCCAGTTTACCCAGAAAATCGTCCAATGTCATTTTCTGAGTGACACTAAGTAATGTTAACAACATAATTCTACGATTTATTTATTCATTCAATATTCCTTTTCCCTGACGGATAATCTCCGGTTCGTCATTACAACAATAAATCACGGTAGAAGGTTCAGTCCCTCCCATTCCTCCGTCGATAACCAGATCGACTTCATCTCCCCATTTTTCATCAATCAGTTCGGGATCCATCACATATTCCACATCTTCCTTCTCGCCTAAGGGCACGGTAGTAGTCAGAATAGGTGCATCGAGCAACCGGCAGATTTCACGGATAATCGGATTGTCGGGCACACGTATTCCCACTTCCTTTCTGTTGCGGAAAATCTTGGGCAAACGGCTGTCTGCATTCAGGATAAAAGTAAACGGACCCGGAAGGTTCCGCTTCATCAGCTTAAACGTGGCATTCTCCACCCGCGCATACTCGCTGATGTTACTCAAGTCATAACAAATGATAGACAGATTATGTTTACGCGGATCCAATCCTTTCAGCTTGCAGATACGTTCTATCGGTCGTTCTTTCAACGCATGACAACCGATGGCATACATCGTATCGGTGGGATAGATAATGATTCCCCCTTCGTTTAATACATCAATCACCCTTTGCAGGATATTCGGATTGTTGTTTTTATCATACAGTTTCAGTCTCATATTTCAATCCTCCTTTCCTACAAAGATAACACTTTCATGCAGAGGAACAAAGAATCCCACCGAACATATCTTTTTTTATTACAGACCGGAAAAATAACTTTTCAGTGCCTCTACATATTCTGCCATTGCTTCCCTTCCTTTCGGAGTCATACGGCAAACGGTACGTGGCTTCTTTCCTGCAAAGCTTTTTTCAATCTCTATGTATCCGGCTTCACTCAATTTGTCGAGCTGGATACTGAGATTTCCGGCTGTAGCCTGTGTCTTCTCTTTCAGATAAACAAACTCAGCCTCTTCTGCCGAAAGCAGGATAGACATTACAGCCAGACGAAGCTGAGAATGAAGTAAAGGGTTCAGTTCTTTGAGCATATCTGTTTTGCCTTTCTGTTAATAATATGACCCGGAACAATCATCATGAACACAAACGAAAGTCCGAAATAAAGATACCAGTGTAACACATGCGCTTCGCCTATGGCATACGATGCCAGCATATAAATGGCAAACACAAAGGCAACCAGCGGAGAGTAAGTTGCCCATGTCTCTTTAATTACTATACCGGTAATGGAAGTCCCTATTCCGCAATAAAGCAGTGCCAAAGGCAACATAAGGGAGAAATCTCCCCGACCGTATACAAAAGTCAGAGCAACGATTACCAATACCGTCAGTATAAACAAAGCACCAATCACCTGCCATACTTGTATCACTACCCGGTCTGTATACGTAACCAGCGGAGTCTTACGCCCACGCTGCACGAATTTCAATATACCCCAAAAAACAAACATGGCAAACCACCCTAAAGCCCATACATTGTTTCCGGTAGAGGTGACTAATACAAACAGCAGCACCGACAGTAGGGCTGAGAAATATCCCCAGGCCAGAAACTGATTGCCACTGCCTACTTCCATATTCTCGCGTGTAGAACGAATCATCTGAGAGATTAGTTCCAGACTTTCCCTTTCAGTCAATTTCTTTTCTTCCATAGTTACTTTATTTTCGTTCGTTATTTTCTTCTGTATAATACAGGGATATCAGTTCCATGACCAGACTCAATCCCCAGCCGGCTATTACCCATAATACCCACCAGTAAGAAGGGGTAAATACATAGTTCATGACGGATAGAAAAATACACATCACGATATAGTGCGCTACCTTCAACTTCATTTTCACAGACCATACTTTCGTATTGCCGGTATTACTGTTCATTGCATCCATAAGTTACGCTTTTTAATATTACAAAATGGTTTATTTTATAAACTACATGCAGTTAAATAAAAGCAAGGAGGCGCGCATCTCACTTGCTTTCATCGCAAATATAAATAAGTTTATTTTATAAACCAAATGAAAATAAAGTTTTTACAACTATTTTTTCAATTTACATATCAAAAAAGCAGCTATTGTACATTTACAGACATTCAACCTCTTCAGACAAGTCATCGTACTGTATTTATTCAGTTGTATAGCCGACGACGTCGAATATACAATCGACGACGCCGGCTATACATCCAGCGTCGCCAATTACATATTCAGCGACGCTGATTACATCCTACAACTACAGTCCGTTACAAATCCAAACAGACTAATAACAATCTATTTCTTCAATGGAATAACCATGTTCCATGTCTTCTCAAAATCCCATTGTGCACGACCTACACCTACCGCAGCGAATAAATAAGCAGGTTTTCCATCTTCAAACAAAATAAACGGGCGCTCAAAATTAACAGGAGTAGAAACCGTATTATCATTCCAGCGAATTGTTCTGGAATAGGCTTTTACAGGAGAAGACAAAGTCCAATCTATTCCATTCTCCGATACGGCATGTACACCACCTCCCACTTCGCCACAGATGTGTCCGAAACGGTCTTTCATGACCAGTTCATAATGGTCTTTTTCCCACCATACAAAAGGATCTTCCACATCACTTTCTTTATTTTTTTCTGTGGCAAACTGAAAAATAGGATTTTCTGATATTCTATGATATTCTCCCTGAGGATGATCTGCTTCTGCCACTCCCAACAAAAGAGGTGGTTCCGAGCTCTTTTCCGATGATTTATACATAAGAAATATTTTTCCTGTTTTCGGATTCACAACCGGAGAGGGATTACTGGTAATTGTAGCATCCCAATGTCCCGGGCGAGGTTCTATCACTGGCTTATCCATTCTCTCCCACGGACCATAAAGCGATTTTGCAGATGCCACTCCGATACGTTTATTCACCCATGCTTTTTCAAACCAGTCGTCTACCAACTTTGATCCTGGCTGAGGACGAGGATAGTCGTATGTGGTTCCTACATAAAATAGATAATATTTTCCTTCATAATAGATCACACGTGGATTCATGGCACACTTTCCATCAAAATAAGTAGAGTCCCTCGGTCCTATCGCTATATCAGAAAACACATACGGTCCTTCCGGAGTATCCGATACGGCATGAGCAATCTCCGTATTGGTCACCCAATTCCCGAATTCCAAACTTTGGGGCCACATATCAGCAAACATATGATATTTTCCATCCTCTCCTTTTATCACAGAGGATCCCCATATCCAATACCCGTCTCTCATAAAACCGGCCTCCTTGGGAGCAGGCATCAGCTTGTCAATAAAAGCTTCTTTCTTTTCGACAGTACATGAAACAAACAGTACAACGAACAAAGACAAATACCACCAATTTTTCATAGCATTTACAAATAACAACAAATCGTTAAACTTTTAATAGATATATTCTTTTCAATAACTTATATTACTAAGTTCCGTATTGAATATTTTTCAGTAGCTTGCAGACGATATAAAGACAGTCGGGAAAATATTAAAAAGAATGGGTATCGTACCTCGACAAGTTACAAAGGTGAAAATAAAAGAGTGTGCTTCATAGCGTCCATCCAAGTCTCTTTTCACAGCAGAAAAGGTCTGAAGAGAAAAACTCTTCAGACCTTTTTGTGTATTAAAATTCACTTGTAAAGTGGAACTTAATATGCTTGAAATCCATCTGAGCCATCTGGAGTACATAACCGCTGTCGGCCAGGAATACATCGCGTCCTTCGCGGTCTTTGGCCATATACTGGTACTTACGTTTCTTGAACGCTTCCAACTCTGCAGGATCATCACTTTCTATCCAGCAGGCTTTATACAGGCTAATCGGTTCCCAGCGGCATTTTGCGTTGTATTCGTTTTCGAGACGATACTGGATTACCTCAAACTGCAGCTGTCCTACGGTACCGATAATCTTACGGCCGTTGAACTGATTGACAAACAACTGAGCCACACCTTCGTCCATCAACTGATCGATACCCTTATTCAACTGTTTGGTTTTCATCGGGTCTGCATTCTCAATATACTTGAACATTTCAGGAGAGAAACTTGGCAATCCCTTGAAGTGCAAGTTCTCGCCTTCGGTCAGCGTATCTCCGATTTTAAAGGTACCATTATCCGGCAAACCGATGATATCGCCAGCCCAAGCCTCATCTACAGTAGTCTTACGCTGTGCCATGAACTGAGTCGGCGATGAAAAACGCATTGTCTTGTTATGACGTACATGCAGATAAGGAGTGTTACGGGTAAACTTACCGGAACATACCTTACAGAATGCTACACACGAACGGTGATTCGGGTCGATATTGGCTGTAATCTTGAATACAAATCCGGTAAACTTAGGTTCATCGGGATTTACGGTACGCTCTTCGGCCATTACCGGACGCGGACTCGGCGCAATCTCCACAAAACAGTCGAGCAATTCCTGTACACCGAAGTTATTCAATGCCGAACCAAAGAAAACCGGCGCCAGTTCGCCTTTCAGATAATCTTCAATCTGGAATTCCGGATAAACACCATCAATCAACTCCAGTTCGCTACGGAGTTTCTCTGCCAAAGGAGTTCCGATATGATTGTCCAGATCTTCGGTATGAATATCAACTTCCACCTTCTCTGTTACCACCTGCTTGGACGGTTGGAACAAATTCAGCTTCTGTTCATAAATATTGTATACGCCTTTGAAACGGGGACCACTTTCGATAGGCCAGGTAAGCGGACGTACATGAATAGACAATTCCTCTTCCAGTTCGTCGAGCAAATCGAACGGATCTTTTGCTTCACGGTCCATCTTGTTGACGAAGATAATAACCGGCGTATTTCGCATACGGCATACCTCCATCAGCTTACGAGTCTGACTTTCCACACCCTTCGCACCATCCACCACGATGATAACACTGTCTACTGCAGTCAGTGTACGGTAAGTATCTTCTGCAAAGTCCTGGTGACCCGGAGTATCCAAAATATTAATCTTGTAGTCGTGATAATCGAACTCCATTACCGAAGTGGTGACAGAGATACCACGCTGCTTTTCAATATCCATCCAGTCGGATGTAGCCGTTTTCTTGATTTTGTTCGATTTTACGGCTCCCGCCACCTGAATCTGTCCTCCGAACAGCAACAGTTTTTCGGTCAACGATGTCTTACCGGCATCCGGATGCGCAATAATCGCAAAGGTTCGTCTTCTTTCTATTTCCGCGTTCATTATATTGATCTATCTAATTATTTTTCAAATCTATCTATATACATTTAACTATAAAAAGCACACTACAGTGTGCTCGTACAAAGAGATCTCTCTTACTCGAAATCCAGTTCTCCCTGTTTGTCCTTTATGTAATATCCTGCAAGAATAGCCAGCAAATCTCCCACTACTTTGAGCGCCTTCTGTGTTTCTTCACTGATGGTCTTTTTCTGCAGCTTCAGCATCAAGACCCCATACATGGCATCAAAGCAGGTTTCCAGTTCAGGAGCATCCTTATCCGCTCCCTTAGCACGAAGTTCCACAATAAAAGGCAGAGCCTTATAATAGGCAGCACTGTAATAAGGAAATTTAGGCGAATGAAGCAAACGCAAATGCAGGTCTGTAAGCCACACAATTACATTCTTATTGATTTGAATATGCCCTTTTTTCATGACTCCCTCGTCATGCATCATATTTATCAAATCCTGATACCATTGCTCCAGGGCTTTTTTCTGTTCTTCGGTTATGGGATACGGATCGATAATATTCTTCCGTATTTTTTCCATATCGAAACCATTGGCACGAATCAAGTCCTCAATCTGCCACATATACAGCAGATACTCTGCAATATTCTGTTGTTTTAACTGTTGAGAAATATACATATCTTGTTACGAGAAAGATTTTCCAGTAATTGCCATCACAATACCTACTACAGATGCAATCATAACGACTACTCCGATAATGCGGTTCAGTATCCAAATACCCCGCACATTAAAACGGGTACGGACTTTGTTTACAAAATACGTAATACCAAACCACCAGGCCAATGCCCCTATCACAATAGCCAGATATCCTACCAGCTGCAATTCCAGAGGACTTCCCGGCATGACAAAAGAAAAACGGGCAAAAAGACCGATAAATAAGAATATAATCAAAGGATTGGAGAATGTAACGAAGAAAGCCGTAACAAAATTGTGCAAATAAGTACCGCGACTGGCAGAAGTAGGCCGGAGCGATTTCACCGGATTGCTGCGAAAAGTATAAATACCAAAAGCCAACAGCATAATGCTACCTACTACCTGCAGAAAAATCTGATGTTTCAGAATCAGCTCGTCCATAAAACTCATGCCATAGCCAGTTATCAGGGCATAGCAGATATCACTTAAGGCAGCTCCCAAACCTGTTACAAAACCAAACCAGCGTCCCTTGTTCAATGTTCGTTGAATGCAAAGTACGCCGACAGGACCCAGCGGGGCAGACACAACCACTCCCACAATAATCCCTTTTATTAAAATATCCAGTATGGTAACCTGCTCTATCCAATTCATAATGCAAAGATGATACTTTTTTACGAAAGTACCTATTTTTTATAAATAATAATACATCGAATCCAAAGGCTAAAGAAGAAGATAAACAGATTATTTTCCAAAAAGAAATGCCCATGAAAGCCTTTCCTGCAAGACTTTCATGGGCATTTCCTCCTTGAAGAGATTTTATAGCCAAGAATAACTATTTTTTCTTTTTAACAGAATGAAGCACTTCGCCTTTCTTATTGATCATATGTAAAGTCAGCTCCTTCTTGTCGGCAGTAATGAGAGAGAACCCGGTCTGATCACTGCAAAAAACAGTACCTTCTGTAGGGTTCACTTTACGGCTTAACGAGCCCGATGAATTTACTACATAATCGATATTACTGCCCTTCATGCGGATATGCTGGAAATTATGGATATGTCCGCATAAATACATGGATACATTATTGTGCTTACGCAACAAGGTATCTACACGTTTCTGAAGGTCGGTACGTTCTGATACGCTTTTTTTAGTATCTGCATAGATAGGATGATGGCCTACTACCAAAATCCAGTCTTCTTTTGCAGAAGCCAGTACAGAGTCTATCCATGCCAGCTGCTTGTCTATATCCTGCAATACTGCATCCGGATATTTTTCTGTATCTTCCCGATATTTGTCAATCAGAGGAGCTGTATCAATCATAACCAGACGGATAGTAACTCCATCATTTTCCAACACCTTTGTATAGTAACGGTCGGGCATACGCCAGCGGGCACTTACGTTAGTATAATCGATTACCGCCTGTGAATT
Organism: Phocaeicola sp. HCN-40430; assembly: GCF_037890285.1. Lineage (NCBI taxonomy): Bacteria > Pseudomonadati > Bacteroidota > Bacteroidia > Bacteroidales > Bacteroidaceae > Phocaeicola > Phocaeicola sp. HCN-40430. Next base: position 74,138 of record NZ_JBBKBS010000003.1, on the reverse strand, counting down.
ACTTCTATATTCATGATTTCCTAAAACCGGATACCAAGGCAGCATCAATTCCGGATGACTGTAAATCAATTCATAGTTAGTCATCCACAGAGGATCGTTTACACTACGTACTCCTTCAAAGTGATGTACGTCGCCGGCAGCTACTACACATTCTATATCTACGTTTTCAGCCATTACTCCCATCAGTTCGGCAATAGGCTTCTGATCATAATAGCCATTTCGTCCCAAATCATTTGCCAAAAAGAAATTCAGAGGTTTTTCCAAAGTTTTCCAAGCCTGCGGGTTTTGTGCAAATGATGCTAACGAAATCAAAGTAATCCAACATAAAGCAATTATCTTCTTCATAAAAATCTATTGTTTATTTATTATAAATCGTATGCTCTCTCCACAAAACTCATCCGAAAACAAGTTTTGCAGAGAGATTACCATATTCTACAAATGTCTCAAATCCCAATTAAAAACTTACTTTAATACCTGCATTAGCTTTTACACCATAATATTCTGCCTGCATGGTACGTTCTTCTGTTCCCTGATAGTAACGTAAAGGCTGGTTCAAAAGGTTGGTAGCTTCTGCATACACAGTACATTTCACTTTCTTTCCAAAAGTATAGCCTGCATTCAAATCCATATAATTTACAGCATCGTAGTAACGATCCAATTCTGCATGTTCGCCCATTTCATCAATAAAGGCAGAAGCATAATTATAAGACAGACGTAAGTTAAATCCTTTTTTCTCGAAATACAGTGAAAGGTTTGCTGTATGTTCCGGTGAACCCGGCAAGCTAAGTCCGGTTTCGTTTTCACGACCTTCGAAATTGAAGTTCTTCACATTGGTATAAGTATAAGTATAGTTACCATAGAAACCTACACATTTCAATGCCGGAGCAATGAATCCGAAGTCACGCTGATAAGCCAATTCTACACCAAACAAGTCAGCATCACCACCGTTTACAGCCTGAGTAATTTTAAAGTTCACATCTTCGTATCCAGGATAACCGCCACGAGTACGCTGATCTACGATAAAGTCATCGATACGTTTGTAGAACAAACCGGCCGATACAAGACCAATACTCTTGAAGTAATAATCTGCACTCAAGTCGAAGTTATACGAAATAGTCGGAGTCAAATCCGGATTACCGATATTGATTTTTTCATCATCCAAATCCAATGCTACACTTGGAACCAATGCAGAATATTTCGGTCTTGCCAATGTTTCGGTGAACGAAGCACGCAACTTCAAGTCATCGTTTACATCAAACTTATACAACACACTTGGCAAGAAGTTGATATAGCTGTTCTTTCTTTCGCCAGTAGGCTCCAGTGATTCATCGCCATCCGCCGGTTTCAGCCAGTTCCATCCGCTATATTTCAAGTCTGTAGCTTCCATACGCAGACCCAATACCAACTGATGACGTTTTCCCAGATTCTGGTCAAAGCGAACATATGCAGAAGTTACACTTTCGGTTGCATCGTAGTTACCAGAAGATTCTTCCCACAAGCGTTCACCTTCCATAGAAGCAAAGTTCATATCTCCCAAGTATTCTTTTTTCACGAAATCAGTACCTTTATATTGTGCTCCCGGCATATATCCATCACGTACCTGATAAGCCAAATGATTCAAATAATCGGTATTGGTTTCTCCATACGCATCTTTGTAATCGTAAGCTTCTATATCTTTTGTTTTAGACTTACGCACATATTTTGCACCGAATTTCAATTTATTGCCATATAAACCGGAAGCCAAGGGAAGTTCGAAATTCAAATGGAACTTAGCATCATCTTCATGAATTTTCTGATTTGAATTTGTCAATGCATCTACCTCCCATTCACCTTCTCTTGTATTTATCAAGTTGGTGACATACGGGAAACGAGTGCCGGCATTTACCACATCCAGAGAAATGTCTTTCTGCTTCAAATTGAAATAACGTTCTTCCGGACGGTCTTCACTTGCACGGGCATATGAAGCTCCCCAGTCCATCTGCAGTTTTCCAAACAAATGTTCACCCTCCAATGAATAATCCATTGTCTGCTGCAATTCCAAACGAGCGTTGCGATTATCCGACGAACCACCTTTTGTTTCAACTTCTACTTTAGCTTCTCCATCGGCAGCAGCATCCAAATCTTTGTAAGAAATACGATAACGATTTTCCCAGTCGTGACGACGGTTATAAATACTCTTGAATGTCAGTTTATGATTGGGGTTGAAGTTATAATCCAATGCCAATGAATAACTCTGTCGCTGACGGGTTACGTAATACTGACGAGTTTCAGCATCTGTAATGAAAACTTCACCTGTTTCTTCGTCACGATCGTATTCAAATTCTACATCATCCGAACCAATAGGTGCATTCTGATAAGAAACAGCAGCCATCACACCCAGTTTATCGTTAAAGAAACGGTCACCGTAAGTAAATCCAAAGTTCATCTGTGCATCTTTACTTACAGGGTTATATCCTGTACCGGCTGTTGCATTCAACACTCTCTTATAAGGAGTACTCTTTGTAATCAAGTTGATAGAACCACCAATGGCATCTGCATCCATATCAGAAGTAACTACCTTATTTACTTCTATAGTCTGTACCATATCAGAAGGAATCAGGTCCAACTGAACATTACGCACATCTCCTTCTGCAGAAGGAAGACGGTTACCGTTGATTGTCACAGAACTCAAATCGGCAGATGTACCACGAACCTGACCGAAACGAGCTTCACCCTGGTCGTACTGTACATTGATACCACTGATACGTTTCAAAGCATCACCAATATTGGAATCAGGGAATTTACCTACCTGATCGGCAGATACAACATTTACAACTCCCATTTTATTTTTCTGTGCATTCAATGCTTTTCTCTGTCCGGTGAATACACCCTTCACGCTTACTTCCTGAAGTTCCAATCCCTCTTTCAGTATAATTGTTTTTTCCAAAGTCTTTCCTTCCGGAACTGTCACTGTCATTTCGGTGGGAGTATATCCTACATAAGTAACTTTAATTTTATAAGTGCCTGGTTTCAGATTGGGAAGTGTATAAAAACCATCCATATCACTGATTACTCCAGTTTTCAAGTTTTCTACATAAATAGATGCTCCCGGCAAAACATGCTTGCCAGCATCCACCACACGTCCACGTATTACTCCCAACTCTGGAGAAACCACATTATTTTCAGACCATGCTACATTTAAAGATGCCGCAGAAAGAAACAGCATCGCTGCTACCCTAAAAGTTTTTTTCATTGCTTTTATAATCTTTTAAATACTGCGACAAAGGTCGACTATTCCAGTTTCATAGTCTTTTCAGGTTATTTAAAAATTCATCACATTTGTTTTACAAAATTATTACACCCTACCTTTCAAAATCAGATTTATTATTAACCTATAAATGAGAAAAGCTCAAAAAGAAAGCCTTTATCGAATTGAAGCACAAGAAATTTCTTTCCAAGTGCAACCTCAGATAAAGGCTTTTATCATGGCGATTATAATTATTATATCAGTATTACAGACTCCATAGACATATTGATTTTTCCAAGTGTATGCTCACATCAAGAAAATATCATTGAAATAAAAACGAAAAGGTATCAATTTCATGGAAAAAGAAACCACCCTCTCCGATATTATTCCGAATCTCTTTCGCAAGCCGGAAGTGTTATGCTGTTTACTGTCCGCAGCCAGTAATCTTTTACATCCTTCCAATGATAGTAAGGAGCAGTATCTGTTTTTACCATTGGAAGTGTAACCTCACGCTCATTAAGCAACAACTTTACAATAACATCTTGCGGATTCTTCTTTTTCCGATAAAAAATCAACTGAACATTTCCACACATCGGAATAATACGGTAAGTACGGAAAGTATCTGCTATTTTCTGCCAGTCGGACGTGGATGCTGATAAATTACCAATACCCATCAGTACTGTCAATGGAGCCAAATTTGTATCGTGTCCATAACGCAATGTAGCAGCAGGATGTCCTGAAGCGATCACAGAATCGGCTGTCACCACAAAATTCTCAAGCAAGTTACGCTCCAGTTTATACATACAGGCATCACTCAACGGAGAAGCTCCTTTCTCATAATACCATTCGAAATTATTTCTTTGCCACATGTCATACTGTTCATCCAAAGTAAAGAGGAAAGACAAATCTTTCTGCCCATAACTACTCTGACTGATTCCATGTAACTCGAATAAATCTTTCATTAAGGTGACAGAATCGATTGAATCGGCATATTTCCGATTGTTGAATAAAGTCTTCATAAGATGAGACGGATGTATATAGACACTGTCTGCCAGACGGTAAACTTCATCCATTTCGGAAAGATGCATTTCTTCATATGCCGGATTCTTATACTTTATATAATAGGCATCATGCTCACTGGCATCCATTGTAATATCCAAAGCGGGATTTAACCCTTTCAGTTCCACACAAGCTGCAGCCATTGACAAAAATGCCCGCGTTTTATAAGTAGAACGAGCATCTACATGCACACCGTTTGTAAAGACAGAAGGATAACGATGAAACATTCTTGCTACCAAATCTCTATGCTGCTGCACTCCTTTAGGAGTAAGTTCCCCATAACGTCCTTCGGCCTCCTTTGCCAAACTCTCAATTATCTCTAAAGCCTTTTTCCCCTCTTTAGTCAATGCACCATAACGTTTCGCTTCTCTTAGTACAGTCAGAGGTCTATCATACTTTTTCTGTTTTGTCAGATAACGTGAACCATGACGTGCAAACATCGAAATATAAAAAGGCTCATAACCTTCTGGAGCTTCTGTCAATGTAACATCAGGTACCTGATAAGCATAATACTTTCCGGCAGACAAATCCTGATTTCTCTTAATCTCGTCCTTTGCACTTTGGGCCCATACCGTTCCGGAAAACAGACATAGGGCCATTATAATCCATATCTTTTTCATACATTTTTTTGACTTTAAAAGTACCATTTCTAATCTTATCAGTATTTTTTCATTACCGTATTTCCTTCAAGCAGCCCCTATTTTTCATAGAAATGAAACATTTATATCACACATTTTACATATTACCTTTTTCATACAAATTCAAGTTATGCATCTATACAAGCCCAACGTAAAGCAAATCACACACACTAATCTGCATTTCGGCGCGGTTATTCCACAGAATTTCCGTACCTTTGCAGCGTATTAATAGTTCGAACTATATATTAATAATCTATAAGTGCTATGATTCTATTTTTCAGAACACCCACTAACAGCGTAATTGCCACAGCATGCAATCAGGAACTTCATGCTGAGGACATCAACAAACTGTGTTGGCTTTATAGTGAAGCCACTCTCGAAACAGAAGATAATCTGAAAGGTTATTTCATCGGTCCACGCCGCGAAATGATAACTCCGTGGAGTACCAATGCGGTTGAAATCACCCAAAATATGGGCATCAACGGTATCCACCGAATTGAAGAGTATTTCCCTGTAAAGGATGAAAATGCCGATTACGACCCGATGTTGCAACGTATGTACAAAGGACTCGACCAAACAATCTTTGATGTAGACATCAAACCGCAGCCCATTGTATATATCGACAACCTGGAAGAATACAATGAAAAAGAAGGTCTGGCTCTTTCACGCGAAGAAATGGACTACCTGATGAAGGTAGAAAAAGACTTGGGACGTAAACTGACCGATTCCGAAGTTTTCGGTTTCGCACAGATTAACTCCGAACACTGTCGTCACAAAATCTTTGGGGGAACATTCATCATCGACGGACAGGAAATGGAGTCTTCACTGTTCCAAATGATCAAAAAAACGACTCAGGAAAACCCGAACAAAATTATTTCTGCATACAAAGACAACGTTGCTTTTGCAGAAGGACCGGTAGTAGAACAGTTCGCTCCGCAGGATCACTCTACTTCCGACTATTTCGTAATCAAAGATATCAAGACTGTAATTTCTCTTAAAGCCGAAACACACAACTTCCCGACTACTGTAGAACCGTTTAACGGAGCTTCTACCGGTACTGGTGGAGAAATCCGTGACCGTATGGGTGGTGGTAAAGGTTCATGGCCGATTGCCGGTACTGCAGTGTACATGACTTCTTACCCACGCTCAGAAGAAGGACGCGAATGGGAAAATGTTCTTCCGGTTCGCAAATGGCTGTACCAGACTCCGGAACAGATTCTGATTAAAGCATCAAACGGTGCATCAGACTTCGGTAACAAATTCGGTCAACCGCTGATTTGTGGTTCTGTGCTTACTTTCGAACACCAGGAAAACGGCGAAAAGTATGCATACGACAAAGTAATCATGCTGGCAGGAGGTGTAGGATACGGTACACAGCGCGACTGTCTGAAAGGCTCACCTGAAGCAGGTAACAAAGTAGTAGTAATGGGTGGAGACAACTACCGCATCGGTTTGGGTGGTGGTTCTGTATCTTCTGTAGAAACCGGACGCTACTCTTCAGGTATCGAGTTGAACGCTATCCAGCGTGCCAATGCAGAAATGCAGAAACGTGCTTACAACGTAGTACGTGCACTCTGCGAAGAAAATGAAAACCCAATCGTATCTATCCACGACCACGGTTCGGCAGGACACGTAAACTGTCTGTCTGAGTTGGTGGAAGACTGTGGTGGATTGATTCATATGGATAAGTTGCCTATCGGCGACGAAACTTTGTCGGCAAAAGAAATCATTGCCAACGAATCGCAGGAACGTATGGGCTTGCTTATCGACGAAAAAGCCATCGAACATGTACAGAAGATTGCAGAACGTGAACGCGCTCCGATGTACGTGGTAGGTGAAACAACCGGTGACCATCGTTTTGCTTTCGAACAGGCTGACGGTGTACGTCCGTTCGACCTGGCAGTAGACCAGATGTTCGGTTCGTCTCCTAAGACTTACATGGTAGACAAGACTGTAGAACGTCATTACGAAAATGTATCTTACGATACTGCAAAACTGAACGAATACGTAAGCCGCGTACTGCAGTTGGAAGCGGTAGCTTGTAAAGACTGGTTAACCAACAAGGTAGACCGCTCTGTAACAGGTAAGATTGCACGCCAGCAGTGTCAGGGTGAACTTCAGTTGCCGTTGAGCGACTGTGGTGTAGTAGCTCTCGACTACCGTGGTGAAAAAGGTATTGCTACTGCATTGGGACACGCTCCTCAGGCTGCATTGGCTAATCCGGCTGCCGGTTCTGTACTGGCTGTATCCGAAGCATTGACCAACCTGGTATGGGCTCCGCTTGCTGAAGGTTTGGACAGCGTATCACTTTCTGCCAACTGGATGTGGCCTTGCCGCGCTCAGGAAGGTGAAGATGCACGTCTGTATGCTGCAGTAAAAGCCTTGTCTGATTTCTGCTGCGAATTGCAGATTAACGTACCGACTGGTAAAGACTCTCTGTCTATGACTCAGAAATACCCGAACGGCGAGAAAATCATCAGCCCGGGAACTGTTATCGTTTCTGCAGGAGGCGAAGTTTCTGATGTCAAGAAGGTAGTTTCTCCGGTAATGGTAAACAAAGCAAAATCTACATTCTATCATATCGACTTCAGTTTCGACCAGCTCCGTCTGGGAGGTTCTGCTTTTGCACAGTCACTGAACAAAGTAGGCGACGACGTTCCTACTGTACAGAATCCGGAATACTTCCGCGATGCATTCCTTGCTGTTCAGGAACTGGTGAACAAGGGACTGATTCTGGCAGGTCACGATATTTCTGCCGGTGGTTTGATTACTACTTTACTGGAAATGTGCTTTGCAAACGTAGAAGGTGGTATGGAAATCAACCTCGACAAGCTGAAAGACCACGATATCGTAAAAGTATTGTTTGCAGAAAACCCGGGTATCGTTATTCAGGTAGCTGATAAGAACAAGGCAGAAGTGAAGAAGATTCTGGAAGACGCAGGTGTAGGTTATATCAAATTGGGTACTCCAAGCGAAGAACGCCACATTCTTGTATCGAAAGACGGTGCAACTTATCAGTTCGGTATCGACTATCTGCGTGATGTATGGTATTCTACTTCTTACCTGCTCGACCGCAAGCAGAGCATGAACGGCTGTGCCAAGAAACGTTTCGAAAACTACAAGCAGCAGCCAATCGAAGTAGTATTCGACAAATCATTTACCGGTAAGTTATCGCAGTTTGGTCTCGATCCAGACCGTCGCACTCCAAGTGGTATCAAGGCAGCTATCATCCGCGAAAAAGGTACCAACGGCGAACGCGAAATGGCATACATGCTGTATCTGGCAGGCTTCGATGTGAAAGACGTTACTATGACCGACTTGATTAGCGGACGTGAAACACTGGAAGATATCAACATGGTGGTATATTGCGGTGGTTTCTCTAACTCCGACGTATTGGGTTCTGCAAAAGGATGGGCAGGTAGCTTCCTGTTCAACCCGAAAGCAAAAGCAGCCCTCGACAACTTCTACGCACGTGAAGATACTTTGTCACTGGGTGTATGTAACGGTTGCCAGCTGATGATGGAACTGGGACTTATCACACCGGAAGACAAGAAAAAAGGCAAGATGCTGCACAACGATTCACACAAGTTCGAATCTAACTTCCTGGGTGTAACCGTACCAATGAACCGCAGTGTAATGTTCGGTTCGCTAAGCGGCTCGAAACTGGGTATCTGGGTAGCACACGGAGAAGGTAAATTCTCATTGCCTTATCCGGAAGAACACTACAACGTAGTATTGAAATATTCATACGATGAGTATCCGGGCAACCCGAACGGTTCAGACTACAGCGTAGCAGGTATTGCAAGTCAGGACGGACGCCATCTGGCAATGATGCCTCACTTGGAACGTGCTTGCTTCCCGTGGGAAAATGCATATTATCCACTCGACCGTGTACACGAAGACCAGATCACTCCGTGGATGGAAGCATTCGTAAACGCACGCAAGTGGGTTGAAGCACACAAGAAATAACAACTACTTTTCTTCATAAATCAGAACAAGGCTATCTCAATTAATTGATAGCCTTGTTTTTTTATACTCATATTTTCCAAAGAGTCTGTTTGCTTTTATAGCCAAAACTATTAGTTTTGCACTCACAAAGAACAGAAAACACACATTATGAAAAAACACATCATCCCTGCTATTCTGGCCGGAATTCTTGCTATGCAAGGCCATGCACAACAGCTCGACACTCACAACGAGAAACTGGATAAAGTATTCCAAATTGCCACACAAACCCTATACAACAATGTAAAAGACAGCATCATCAAGGCTGGAGGCTCTTATGGAGGAGAATGGACAAGAGATATTTCAATCAACACTTGGAATGCCGCCAATCTGCTACTACCCGAAGTTTCCGAATATTCTTTATGGCATGTAACTACCAACCAAAGAACACAAATCGGACATCAGTATTGGGATCAGATTATCTGGGTAGCAGGTGCCTACGACCACTATCTGGCTACTCAAGACAAGGCTTTTCTGAAACAGGCATATATTGCATCTAAAAATACAATGCAAAAGTTGGAAAACGAAGTCTTCGATTCTGAATATGGCCTGTTTACAGGTCCCTCTGTATTCAATGATGGAATAGCCGGATACGAAGAGCCGGTTTTCGACCCAAAGAACACCTCCAGCTATGTATTGGATTACCCCAATGCCAAGCCCATCAAATGCCTCAGCACAAACTGTATTTATTATCATGCCTACCAACTGATGGCGGAAATGGCTGACAGACTGAAATCTCCCCAAGAAGCTGAGACCTATCGCCGGCAAGCAGATACTCTGAAAGCTGCTATACGGAAACATCTGTTCAACACAGCTACCTGTCAGCTGAGTTATCTCATCGACGGACAAGGAAATACGCATCATTTTCAAGAAGGACTGGGTATGGCATTTGCCATCATGTTCGGGATTGTAGATTCCAATGAAGCTAAAGAAATAGTCGATAAAGCTTATGTAGGTCCATACGGATTGCCATCGGTTTATCCCGCATTCAAAAGATTCTCCAAACAAAGACCTGGAAGACACAATGTATTGGTGTGGCCGTTTGTCAACGCATTCTGGGCAGATGCAGCTCTACAAACCGGAAGAGCAGATAAGTTTGTATTCGAACTGGAGAACCTATGCAATCTGGTTTTAGACAGCAAGTCCTGCTTTTACGAAATTTATGATACGTATACAGGAAGAGTCTGCGGAGGATGGCAGACCGGACACGAAACCGGAAAAGACTACGAATGGGACTCCATACACGACCAGACCTGGTCGGCCACAGGTTTCCTGCGCATGGTATTCCGGGGAATCCTAGGATTGCAATTCACAGAAAACGGACTGCAACTGACTCCCAACCCTTATCTGATGAAGCATTTCGGATTCGAAACAATTTCCGACTTACGCTACCAGCAAGGAACACTCCGGATCAGACGCACCGGAAATGGAAATACAATCAAGGAAATCAGAATTAACGGTAGATATGCAGGACGACAAACAGCCTTAGTCCTTGCACCTCATCAGGGAAATACAGAAATAGAAATCATAACCGGAGAGTAAGGTTTATACCCTCTAAAAACGCGACTTGTATCGTGAGCTCACGTGACTTGTATCGAAGGCCAACGATACTTGTATCGTAAGCTCACGATACAAGTCACGTTTTTAGACATACTTTATTTATATTATCCTCAATAACCAATAAAACAAAATGGGAAAGGAGCACTCTCCTCACCCATTCTGAACCTTAACAATCTATGAAAAAAAGCAAGCCTTCGCAGGTTTGTTTCGTTATATTATAATCGTAATAACATATAAGTTTTTCCAACTTCTGTATTGATATCATATTCGTAATATGTGGGAGTTCTATACTCATTATCCCCTTTCCATTCTTTAGAAATAAGTGGAGAGACTATTTGTTGAGCTGCTAAAAAAGAATTGGGACAATTTCCTTTTGCTTCTTTCAGTCTACCATTTTTTAACTTCAAAGGCACCGAAGAACGAACACGCAACACACCACCTTTCTGAGAAATAATACGAGCTTCCTTCAACTTGCCATCCTCCCAGGCAAGTTTATCAAGAATAAAACCACCCCTGCAACGAAGTCCATTCACCTCACCTTCCGGTAAAGCATCCGGCAAAGCAGGCAATAAATGTACTGCACCCGCATGGCTTTGAACCAACATTTCGGCAATCCCGGCAGTCGCTCCAAAATTACCATCAATTTGGAAAGGAGGATGAGCATCAAACAAATTAGGATAAGTACCTCCATACGTTCCCTTTTGTGCTAATGTAGGAGTAAGCTGCTCCTTCAAAATCTGCCATACCTTATTTCCATCAAGGAATCTTGCCCACAAACAGACTTTCCATCCCATCGACCATCCGGTAGAATGATCTCCTCTGCCCCGAAGAGACTTCTTTGCTGCTTCAAAAAGTTCCGGTGTATCAAAGCCATTAATTTGACGGCCTGGATATACTCCCCACAGATGAGATACATGGCGATGGGTATCTGTCGGATCATCCCAATCATCCATCCATTCCTGTAATTGTCCCCAACGACCTATCTGCATAGGAGGAAGTTGAGACAATACATTCTTTACACTATCTTTAAAGTTTTCATGTTCATTGCATAAAGTTGCAGCTTGCAATGTATTACTAAACAAATCAAATATCATCTGATTATCCATCGTCACACCAGCAGCTATCGACACAGAAGAATGTTTACCGTTGATCATAGGACTGTTTTCTGGTGAATAAGATGGAGCTGCAACAAGCCATCCATGCGCAGGTTCTTTTACTAAAAAATCAAAATAAAAACGACATGCCTCTTTCATAAGTGGATAAATTTCTTTCAGATAAGAAACATCTCCTGAAAAAAGGAACCGTTCCCACAAATGACTGCAAAACCATGCATTACAAGTAGGCCATACTCCATAATACGGATGATCCACTGCTCCCGTCGCACACCAAATATCTGTTATATGATGCAAGGTCCAACCTCTGCAACCATACATCTGAGCCGTTTCCTTACCCTGTATGGCTGTATTTTTTACCAAATCGATGAATGGCAGGTGCATTTCTGACAGATTGGTAATTTCAGCAGGCCAATAATTCATTTCCACATTAATATCATTGGCAAACTTACCGTCCCAAGGAGCCAGTCTTTTTTCATTCCATATCCCTTGCAAATTGGCAGGCTGTCCACCCGGTTGCGAAGACGAAATCAGCAGATAACGTCCAAACTGAAAGAATAAAGCAACCAAATCAGGATCGTTTCCTTGTGCAAACTCCCTAATACGAACATCAGTTGGTTTATTACCTTGCAAAGTATGTCCCAAATCCAGTTTCACTCTATCGAATAAACTGGAATAGCGAGCGACATGACGTTGCTTTAATTCAGCAAACGACCTTTTCCCCTTCAAATAAAAAGCAGCTTTTTCTTCTGAATTACCTGATACATCCTTATAACTAAGAAAATTCGTACCGATAGAAAGGTAAAGAGTAGCCTCATCAGCCTCTTCTATATATAACAGTGAATCCCCCTGCTGTATTTGCTTTCCTCCCTGTATATCTACATCCAATAATGTAGTAAACCGTACCTTCCCCTCTATTCCTTCATGACTGTCCGCTTTCCCATCCAAGCGCAATAACCCATCGGAAGTAACAGATACATTTGTCCGATCGTAAGGAGTACGATAACGTGCAGAAAAGGTTATCTTACCTTTTTCTGACGCTTTTAGTCTGACTACTAATAGCTGATCTTCCAGCGAGACAAAAGATTCCCGTTCAAACTCCACACCTTCAGAAATGAATTTTACCTTTGCTACAGCTTTTTCTATATCCAGCTCCCGATAATACTCATCATACGATGCGATATCAGGAAAAGTCAGTTGTAAACTTCCTACTGTCTGATACGGCATACCATATGCCTTGTTGGGAGCAAGAATAGCCTTCTCACACAAATCTTGTGCTTCCTTATTCTTTCCCTCAAAAATCAGTTTTCTTATTTCAGGAAGATAAGCAGCTGCCTGAGAATTCGTATTATTATAAGGAGAACCTGCCCATACAGTCTCTTCATTAAGCTGAAAGCATTCTTCATGAGGGTTACCGAACATCATAGCACCTACTCGGCCGTTACCTAATGGTAGAGCCTCTACCCAAAGATTAGCTGGTTGTTCATACCATAGTTTTAAAGGAGTTGCATCCAAACCTAAAGACACAGCAAACAGCAAGAAAGACAAAAACTGTTTCTTCATAAAATAGTTATTCTTTTTAAAATTTCAAGTAAAATAAAGAGACTGTTCTCTTTCAGATAAGAAAACAGTCTCTTATCTCAAGGTAATTATTCTATTGCATACAATTCATTAAAACGAGGTCCTACATATGAACTAACAGCACGATTTACTGTTAATCTAAAATATCGACACTCCACAGGAATAAAGAAATTAATACCATATTCCTTATCTCTAATAGAATTAGTAAAGGAATAATTTCCTGTTTTACCTTGATTGATCCATTCCTCACCATCCTCACTTGTATATACGGTAAAAGACTGAGGAGCGTAAGAATATGAAGTATGCTTAAAATGGAATGAAAGTCCTTTCAAAATATGCATCGTACCCATATCCACCTCTATTGGATGAGTAGAACTACGCTGACCTTCCCACAATGTTTCAAGATTTCCATCAATCAAATTAATAACCTTTGAAGAGTTTACAGCACATGTAACAGTCCAGTTACTACGATCTAATTTAGTACCTGAAGCTATTTCCGTATTCTTACTATTTATATTATTTACAGTTACGGAAATAGGATAATATACAGTTCCGGCTGTAGAACTGGCCTGAACTCCTTTATCCTCAGAAGCGACTCCTTGTATAGACAAAGGAATTAAATAGCTACCACTTTCTATCTTAGAATAGTCAAGTTTTACAGAAACTGAATCTGCAGATTGAAGTAAACCTGCCTGAATCAATAAGCTACCTTCTACAGACAATGCTTCTGCCGGAAAGGATTTAAAGGATGTTCCATATTTTTGATTATAGGTTGCAACCTGAGTTTCGTCATACACCACACAAGCATGTACATCCACAGAAGTTTCCCGGGTCAGGTAAAGAGGAAATTTTATTTCATCAATTCCTTTTATTACCATACTACCATCATCTGCATAAGTCTTTTCAACTGATATATCAGATGACCAGTTTCTCATATAAACAAACAACTCTTTAGAATTCAAGTCATCATTACTACATGACAATCCCAAGGATGAAATAATCGTCAATAAGAGAAAACGTATAATTTTAATTTTATTCATAGCACTATTTATTTTATTCCTTTTGGGTATTCCATATTCCTCCCTTTATAAAGTAGGAATATGAAATACCTAATGACTGAAAATCTATTTTTTATTTCTCAGGAGGGAACTTTTGATCTTTCCAAATACAACTCTTAAGCAAATTCATATGTCGTCCATTCTTCGTATAATCATGAATTAAAGTTCCTTCTCCCTCATTCATTTTCCAGTAAGAAATCAAACCTTCTGATTCTGGATTTACAGCATACATATTATTAGCTATTTCAGCCTGTGTTCGAGCCACATTCCAGATTCTGGCCTCACTTAATGCCCCTGGGTTTCCAATAGCAAAGGCCAACTTTTTCCAAGAAATTTTAGTATTTGGTTCAGGATGACTAGCTATAACATCAAGTTCCCCATTTAAATATAATTTAACTGAAGCACCATCACAAGTAACCGCAACATGATACCATTTTTTCTTTTCACATAAAGTTACTGCATGGATAGGCAAATTCAACAGTGTTAACTGGAATTGATTTTCTGGAAAACTATGCTGTCCAAACCGAGCAAAAGTATTTGCTTTTCCATCTAATCCATCAAAACGCAAAATATGTTTATTCAAAGAAAAACTTTCATTATAAACCAAAAATTCTATTGTCCAACTCAGTAAATCCTCAATAGGTTTCTCTCCATCCTGAATTTCATAAGACATTGTTGGTGAAGCTCCTGTCGCTCCTCCTTGAGATGAATAAATAACCTTTGTCACAATCATTTTATCACATAAAAGAATTATAGATGAAGAAGGTTGTAAAATATCCACATCTGACGCTTCCTGCAATTTTAAAGGAATAGCATATTTTTCTGCCATCTCTAAATTATCATCAAATGCTTTTATATCAATATCAATCATAGAAGAAGACAATTCTCCTGCTTTTACAATACACTGATTGCTTTTTAAGGAATAATAGCTGTCCGGAAGTAATTTATAATTCGTTCCATGCTTTTTATTATATTCATCCAAGACGGAAGAATTAACTCCAATCTCTGCCGTTACATCATAATCCATAGGAGAGGCCAAAGATACATAAACAGATGTTTGTGCTCCGTTTTCTTCAATCGTAACCTTTTTCAGGTTCTCATTTACAGCTTCACCAAAATAAATACCGTTTGCCAGAGGTTCATATACCTGTTTACAGGACAACATCAGCACGGACAATAAACCATAATATATAAAATTTCTAATACTCATAACTTTTTTATTTTACAGCAGGATTCATAATTTGAATAGATTCACGCATGTATTTATAATTAGGGAAATTATTATAGTCCAACTCCATATGAAAAGCTCCACACCCCCCAGCTTTTTTATCGGCAGCCCAATTAGCCATGCCAATCAACGACGGAACCACCTCACCGGAGGGCATTGTAAATGGCACTCCCCCTGTACTAAAATACTGCTGAAATTCTTCGCATACCAAAAATTGTTCCGGTTTCCAACCAAAATTGACAGCACTATTAAAACGATCATTCAAAGAAGAATAGCTATTAGCCCTATAGGCTTGCGAAATTGCATAATTAAAATAAGGCAATATTTCCGGTAAAATAAAAGTTACTTCTCCATCCAAAATCAACAATTTATCGGTTCCAGACATCGGTCCAAGTTCTTTACCCAATTCTTTTACAAACAAAGCAACCTGTTCCTTATCACTAAAATACCCTGCTCCACCATAATTCGGTTCATAATCCAAGTCTATTCCATCGTATCCATATTTCTGAACCGAATCACAAAGGGCATGTGCATATTGAATCACCCCTTCGGGACTCTGAGGAAATCCAAGCCCTACATTCTGCATCAAAAATGTAAAAACTACTCTCTGCCCCTTTACATTTTGCACATAACGTAAATCTTCTATTTGTTTAGGGGTCAAATTATAATAATACTTTCCAAAAACAGAAAAGATATCCACACTATCCGGTGCATTTGCCAAAGCACCGCGCATACTGGAACCATTTGATCCATCCCAATAACCAAACCAACCGAACGACAGCCGATGATCTGACCGTCTGTACGCTCTCAGATTTTCCCAATATTCTTCTGTTTTAGAGAAATTGTTGGAATTATTCTCTAAATCAACTCCTGTTTGAGGTTCAGGCAATGTCCAGTCATCACATGAATAAAAAGCTAATACAAGAGAGACAGACATTAAGAATTTCAATATTTTATTTTTCATAATTATTATTTTAAGTATTCACTAAAAATTAATGTTCTCTGACATCCCACCACAGGCGAGTTCCTCCACCATCGTATGGAGTACTTAATAATAAAACTGCTTTAGTTACGTTTTCCTTGTTCAATAAATATTCAGAAGGAGGGAAAGGAACTCTTCGTGGTCCGATATTACTGTTTACATCCTGACTGAAATTATCAATCATCGGGAACTGCTTAGGGTAACCGGTACGTCGGTATTCCGACCATGCTTCTGCCCCATTAGGATACAATGCAATCCACTTTTGGGTGATTATGCGCTCCAACTTCCTTTCTTGAGTATCACCCTCATTCCATTTAATTGTTATATCCGACAACTTATTGGCATTATGGGCCGGGAACACCAAGTTCTGATAATCAACTGGAGTAGATAAATCATCAGCCAAATAACCTTCTACACCGGAAGTTCCTTTTTCTTCAAAAGAAAGTTTTACTCCGGCTTCATATGCCTCGGCTGCTGTAATTCCCATATTCCATCCACGCAGTGCACCCTCAGCCTTCAGGAAAGCACATTCTGCAGCGGACATCCACACCATAGGATCTGTAAAGTAAGACTTTGGCGTTGAAAAATCTTTCCATTTAGTTTTTGAAGTAATTGCAACTCCCGTACGTCCTCCCCAATATCCGGATTGACCATTAATCGTAGTCTGTACAAAATAACTGGCCAAACGAGGGTCGTTGTATCCCACCATATACGACTGAATAACCGAGCCCATTCGGCAGTCACTATAGGTATCCCATAAAGTCTGTAAAGGATTCTTTACCACCAATCCATGTCCCGATTTCAATGCTGCATTTCCATCATTTCCTGAGATAACTCCATATTCATGATTTACTGCTGCTTCCGCATTAGTACGAGCCAGTTCAGGGTCTACATAACTGCAACGCATAGCAATACGAAGTTTTAAAGAATTGGCAAATTTTACCCACTTCACATAATCTCCATCATAAACCAAATCATAGTCAGCTAAAGGAGTAGCTCCCGGATTTTTCTTGGTAAAGTCAGTCAAGGTATTGATAGCGGCAGTCAGCTCACTTAAAAATGATTTATAAAGTGTTTCTTCCGAATCATACTCAATTTCCAAGGACCCACCTTGTGCTATTTTAGAATAAGGTAACGGACCAAATAAATCTGCCAAACGATGTATGGCAGCCACCTTCAAAATAGTAGAAAAAGCCACTACCGGATTGTTAATATCATTTCCCTCGTTTTTCTTTACACTCAAGTCAGCTCCAATCACACTTACCAAAATTTTCTCATAAGGTAAATCAGTCCAATCGTCAATGACAAAATCACAAGTGGTACCATTATGACCTCCGTTCCATTCTCCAATACCGCACATATATCCAGCATAAATGTCACCAGTCAGATTCTGAGAAACCTGGTAAGCATGGTCATTTACCGGCATAACTGCCATCTGCATCTGAGGGAAAAATGCCCCAACACGAAAATTATCTCCATCCAGCATATCGTCCGTCACTTCATCCGGATTGGTATTATACTCCAGAAAATTTGCAGTACATGATGAGAAAGTGAAAGGAAGCAAGGCTGACAAACCTATTACCGCCAAACAGTTTTTGAATTTATAATTTATGTTTTTCATCATTTCAAAGTATTTGTCAATTAATATTCCACTCTAATACTAAATCCAAGACTACGAGTACTTGGTAACATAAAGTAATCGAATCCCTGATAATAAGTGCTGGTAGATGAAGCTATTTCCGGATCGAAAGGAGCCTTATTATAAATCATCCACAAATTCCGTCCTACCAACGAAAGTTTTACATCCAACAGATTATTAAACCATTTTTTAGGAAAACGATAGCCAAAAGTCAATTCCTGCAAACGGACATTCGTGGCACTGTATACATATTGAGAAGCCATACCTGTTTCACCACCTCCAATATACTGATAAAAGTACTGCGCATCCAATTTACCGTTATTCACCGGAACACCTCCATTATCTCGGGCAATGGCCGAACGCTCAGAAACACCATAATTGTCGAGCGCTGCTTCGGTAGCTGATACTACTTCTCCCCCTACACGGGCAGTAATAAGAAAGCCCAAATCGAACCCTTTATAGGTAAACGAATTTCTAAAACCTAAATTATAATCCGGATTGGCATTACCTATCTTGTGTACATCTTCTACTGGAGTGCCTAATCTTCCAGATTCATCCACATAGATATCGCCCTGATTATCCAAATACAAACGGTTAGTAGCATAGATATCACCGATAGAACCACCTTTTACCAGTTTCATCAGATAAGTACCTGTTTTTGAAAACTGCAATTCAGGCATTACGATAGGCTCACCGGTAATCGGATCTGGAAATCCGTCTACCAGACTCATAATTTTATTTCTATTCAAAGAAAATGTCACCTGACTGTCCCAGTTAAAACCATCAAACAGTTCATCGCTATATCCGGCAGAAACCTCGAAACCATAGTTGCGTACATTACCTGTCTGAACAATGATACTTGAAAAGCCTGTGGAAGAAGACAACGGAGCATTGAATGTCTGATCTTTTGTATTCGAATGGTAATAAGTAAATTCCAAATTGAACCGGTTCTCAAACAATCTCAAATCGAATCCCAACTCGTAGGAAGTTGTCATTTCCGGATAAAGTTTATCAATAGGATAACGAGTAATAGTCTGAATCACTCCATTTTTATCGTACGGATAGGTAGGAACAGAAATAAACCGCTGAATAGGTGAACCAACCTGACTATAAGACCCTCTAAGTTTAAGAAAAGTCAGCCAATCCGGCATCTTGAACATTTCAGAAACCAAAGCAGACAAGCCTACAGACGGATAGAAAAAACAAGGTTGTTCAGTATTTGCCAACTGTGAAGCCCAATCATTACGAGCAGTAGCAGTCAAATATACCATACCTTTATATCCCAACTCTGCACTGGCAAATACAGACTGTGTCTGCTCTCTCCATCGTTCTTGTCTAACACCGGATGAAGCAGCATTCAAATCTATATTAGAAACGGAAAAGAAATTAGGAATCTGTTTCAGATGACCATGATAATCTGATACATTATACTGTAAATCAGAAATACTTGCACCCACATTGGCTGTTAAGTCGAAATTTCCAAATGCTCTATTTAAATTGGCAATAATATCAGCATAAGTCTGTCTGCTCTGGTTTTTCTCGTTCATGTAAAAACCATATTTTTGAGCAAATTTTCCACTCGTTCCTGCATACAATTTCTTTTCACGGATGCCATATTCATTATCTATTCGGGCACGTCCCACTATATTCAATCCCTCAATAATATCCCATTTTATACTTGCATTCAGCATATAACGATCTTTATCGCTAGTAAACATATTTCGGTTGATAATCCAGTAAGGATTCTGCATACTAGTACCTCCATCCCCATAAGGCCAATACTGAACCGGAATATTTCTGGATTCATCGTAACGCTCGTACAAGCGCAATTTATCAAAATTTTCTCCACGAGGAAAAAGATACAACGGAATCAACGGATTGAAATACTGTCCCTGTGTACCTGGATTCTGATCATTCTGCACAACATAAGTAGCACCTACATCTACCGTAACCTTATCATTAAACATTTTTGCCGTATTGCGGAAAGTAAAATTATATCGGTTGTAATCATTACTCGGCATGATACCTCCCGCATTGTTAGTCGAAGCAGAAATAAATGTCTGATTTTTTTCAGTACCCGTAGAAACAGATAATGTTGTGGTTGTATTAAAACCTGTCCGGAAAAAATCCAGCGGATCATAATCTGTAGGCTGCTCTAACTTAGCCCCCCAACTCATGTATTCCCCTGGTACATTACCATATGTATTTTGAAAACGTGGAGTCACAAATGGTTTCATAAAATCTGTACTATGTGCCAGTGTCACCTTTGCCTTTCCTACCTGTCCTTTTTTAGTGGTAATCAAAATCGCACCATTGGCTGCATTGCTACCATACAAAGCTGCAGCAGAAGGACCTGTCAGTACAGACATACTTTCAATATCTTCTGGATTGATATCCGCAATACTTTCCGTTCCCGGACGTTTAAACATATCATCAGCAGCTTCTGTTTTAGTATTATACAAAGGTACACCATCAATCACATACAATACATTATTGTCTTTTGTAATAGATTTTGCACCACGCATCACCACTTTAGTAGCTCCACCTACACCACCTGAAGAAGCATTAATTTGCAAACCGGCTACTTTACCTGTCAGTGAGTTTACGAAGTTAGCATCCTTTGCAGCTGTCAATTCTTCTGACTTTACTTCTTTTAAATTATATCCTAACACTTTCGATTTACGTTTGATACCCAATGCAGTCACTACTACTTCATCCAACACTTCGGTATCTTCCTTCAGTGTTACATTCAGTATTCCATTCGCATCGGCTCTCAGCTGCTGACTCTTATAGCCTACATAAGAAACTTCCAACAACGAATTAGCAAATACATCCAATGAAAAGTTACCATCGAAATCGGTGATTGTACCGTTTGAGGTTCCGTCTTCCCTAATTGTTGCTCCGATAACAGGTTCCCCTTTTGCATCTACAACCTTACCGGTAACCTTGGTTCGCTTACCAGTCTGTTTTTGAACGGACTGTATTTTTTTAATTATAATTTTCTTCCCCTGAATTTCATAACCGACCCCTTGTTGTCCGGACAGTATCTGTTTCACTACTTCATCCAATGTAGCATTGTCTGCCGAAATCGAAATACGCTGTTTGGTATCCACATCGTTCGAAGAAAATACGAACGAATAACCGGATGTTTTTTTCAACTGCTCCATTGCTTCTTTCACCGTCACATCATTGACTTTCAACGATATATCTTGAGAGAAGGCCGATAAATGAAAGCAAAAGGCTGTTGAGGCTATTAGCATAGCCTTACTAATAGATCTCATAATTCTTCTGATTTAAGTTTAAAAAAGATAATTTCTAATTGATAAGAATTAAGGATTTACTATATTTGTAAAGTCCTAAATTTAAGTTGTTTCGTCCCAAAAACAACTTCTATTCAATCGGAGGATGTGTCCGCATGCTCCGATTTGTTTTTTATCCCGTTTTTTTACAATGTTTCATACGCAATAGGCTTTTAAGGTTTAACATTCATGCAAATCAATTAATATAATATGTATTTTCCATTTTCGTAACGATAACACATCTGATTGGTAGAAGCAATGGTAGATAAAATCTCTTCGATGGTATTCCCCATTACCGTAAAGCTACCATAAAAACGACGATTACGCAAAGAATCGGCCACTTCTATCTGCACATCATAACTCCGCATCAGACGCTTGGCTATATCTTCCAGTAAATCTTCATCAAAAAATAATTCATCGTTTATCCACAAATTGGAACGAGAAGCATCGGTACGTGTTTTTATCATTTCTCCTGTCAACTTGTTCATCACCATTTTTTCATTGGGTGCCAGATAAAGTTCAGGCATTGATTTTACTTCATTGTGCAGAGATACCTTTCCTTCCATCAAATTTACAGTCACTTCTTCATCATCCGAATAGTTACGGAAGTTAAACTTGGTTCCTAACACCTTCAAACCGACTTCACGAGTCTGTATTTCGAATGGGAGCGCTTCATTACGAGAAACTTCAAAATAACCTTCTCCCTCCATATTCAACCGTCTGTCGTCTACCCCAAAGCCTTGTGAATAGGCTAACCGAGAACCTGCATTCAGCCACACCAATGTACCGTCAGGCAAATACAATTTTGTACGGGCTCCCATAGGGGCTTCTACCACAATATCCGAAAAAGAATGTCTGACTGCTTCTTTGCCTTGCCAGTAACCTACAAACGGAAGCAACAAAATCAGTATCACAGCTGCCACCCGAAGGTAAGTTTTCCAAGAGCCGAAATATACTCTCTCCTTTCTCTTTTCAAACACATGTATATCTGCAACAGGAATTTCATTTTCCTTAGCCACGGCAGTCCGCTCAAGAAAACGTTGAAATGCTTTTTCTTTATCAAAAGAGATATTTTTAGCTGCTTCTTCCGAAGCGAACCACAATTCCAAATGCTGACGGATATACCGACGGTTTTCTTCTGTCTCCGAAGCCCATTGTGTCAAACGGTCGAAGACATTCCGATCTAATGTACCATTCAGGTAATCTACAATCCATTCATCTATCTGTGTATGCTTATCGTGCTGCATAATTCAAGTGCTTTTATAGGTAAGACAAAAAAAATGAATAAGCGGGTAGTGAAAATATTATTTTTTTCCGTTTTTCTCTAAAAACCTTGTTTTCTCCCTCGTTTTTCTTGATAGACAAAATATCAAATTTCCATAAACAAATACACCAACAACAGCTTCAGATAGTTTCCAAGACGCTTCTGAAGAAAAGCCAGTGCCTGCTTGATATGATATTTCACGGTATTGACCGATATTCCCAATTCCAATGCTATTTCCTCATATTTTTTCTGCTCAAACCGACTTTTTTTGAACACGGTACGACATTCTGCCGGAAGTTCTTCAATGCTCCGGTATAATTCATCCTCCAGTTCCTGCTCCAACAACATTCCCAACGGATGTTCGGTTTCAGTAAATAAGGTATCGAGAAAATCCATATTCTCAGGAAGTAAAAAAGAGGAAAAAAGCAGTTCTTCACGACGAGCCCTCGAATTCAGCTCATTCAGGCAACGGTTCCGTACAGCTTTCATCAGATAAGCACGTATAGAATACGTGATTTCTACCTCTTTCCGATGTTCCCACAGGTAAAAAATCACATCATCTACAATCTCCTCCGAGAGTGCTGCATCATTCAATATCTGGTTGGCAAAACGACAGAGAAGTACATAATGACGGTCGTATATTTCACGAAAGACTTTTTCATCTCCCGCCCTCAATTGCTTCAAAATCAATGGATCCATCATATTCCCCGAAAAAAGCTTTGTTTGATAAAAATATCTGCCAAAATTACAAAAATCAAACAAACCTCCAAAAGAAGTACTAGTTCTTTCCTAATAGTTTTAAGATAAGATGCGAATTTTCACTCAGCACTCATCATATACCCTCTAAAAACGCGACTTGTATCGTGAGCTCACGTGACTTGTATCGAAGGCCAACGTGACTTGTATCGTAAGCTCACGATACAAGTCACGTTTTTGCAAGGAAACAGAAGCAGAAAATTCCTTTCAATTCCGAGAGATATATACACAAAAAAAACGCCACAAACGGAGACTACCGTTCGTGGCGTTTTCTATTTTTATCTAGATAGAGATTATACCAAGTGTGCAATCAGTTCTTCACGATCGCCAGCCAAAAGGTCGATTACCGGAATTTCAATCATGGTGTAGCATCCCGGTTTCTGGCGCATAGAAGCACGAGCAACGCAAACCAAAACCTGAGCTGTCAATGCAGGGTTGTTGATCTTCATATCGAACTCGAACAACTGGTTGTGAGTCTTACCTGATACACCTTTACGAACCAAGTTCACACCGTGACCTACGTCGTTCAAATCGTCTACACAAGGTACCTGGATTACGTGTGTTTCGTCGTTTACAAAGTAAGGGTCAGCTTTGATAGCAGCTTCTACAGTCTTGAAGTCAGCACCTTCTTCCAATTCTACATATACCATACGGCGGTGGATTCCGGTACCAACAGGAATTGTCATAGACAATGCATCTTTTACACCTTCGATAGCACGGACAGCCACAGAGTGTCCCATACTACGGCCCGGACCAAAGTTAGTATAAGTGATACCCTTCGGAGCAATTGCTTCCAGCAATGTACGTACTACAGAGTCGCTTCCCGGATCCCATCCAGCAGAGATAACAGCTACTGCATTACCAGCCTTAGCCGATTCGTCCAAAGAACGGCGCAAAGAAGTAATCTGTGTATGGATGTCGAAACTGTCTACAGTATTGATACCCATAGCCAAAATCTGTTTTGCATATTCTTCTACGCTACGAGTCGGAGTAGCAAGGATAGCTACATCTACATCCTGCAATTCCTTAATATCTTTTACCACCGGATAGTTGGCCAATTCTGCCGGCTTGTTTTCTGCTCCATGACGACGAACCACACCTGCAATTTCGAAATCGGGTGCAGCTTCCAGTGCTTCAATTGTAAACTTACCGATATTACCGTAACCTACTACGGCTGCTCTAATTTTTTTCATATTTCTTCTTTTATTTAGTGAATACTCTTAATTTGTTTTTCCTCTTATCTATATAACAAAAGAGGGATGAATTTTGATATTGCAAAAATACAGAATTAGAATCATTCTAAACTAATAGATAGGCCACGTTTTTGAAAATATTCTGCTCCAACTTACAATTTATAACTTTCTTATGGTTATTTTTGTATTGAATTTATAATTTATCAGTAAAATATGATTGAATATATCAAAGGAGAACTTGCCGAAATTACTCCGGCGGTAGCAGTAGTAGAATGTAACGGAGTAGGTTATGCCATCAATGTATCGCTCAACACCTTTTCTGCCATTCAGGGAAAAAAGGAAGTAAAGCTTTATATTTACGAAGCGATACGCGAAGATGCCTACGTATTATATGGTTTTGCTACCAAGCAGGAGCGAGAGCTCTTCCTTTTACTCATCACCGTTTCGGGTATCGGAGGGAACACTGCCCGCATGATTCTTTCGGCACTGAGTCCGTCGGAACTGTGTAATGTCATCAGCAGCGGAAACGATAAACTGCTGAAAACGGTAAAGGGTATCGGACTGAAAACAGCGCAACGCATCATTGTCGACCTGAAAGACAAAATCGCCTCAACCGGCATCCAGCCTGCAGAAACCGGAACAGCAGCAAATACCATGCTTCACTCCGAAATATACGAAGAGGCTGTAGCCGCACTCACCATGTTGGGATTCCCGCAAGCTCCGTCGCAAAAGGTAACTGCCGCCATTCTGAAAGAAACTCCGGAAGCTACCGTAGAGCAAGTCATCAAACTGGCCTTGAAAAGATTATAGAGACTTTTCCGGTGGCAGGTAAAACTTTTACTGCTGCCGGCTTGTTCTATATATATTACTAATCATTTAAATACAAAACACTATGACACACACAATGCCCGAACTTCCTTATCCGATGGAAGCACTTGCTCCACACATGAGCAAAGAAACATTAGAGTATCACTACGGCAAACACCTGCAGACTTATGTAGACAACCTGAACAAACTGATTCCGGGTACACCTTATGAAAACAGTACTTTGGAAGAAATGGTATGCAAGGCAGAAGGACCTGTATTCAACAATGCAGCTCAGACATGGAATCATACTTTCTTCTTCCAAAGCCTGACTCCGGCACAGACCGATATACCGGCCTCACTGGCCGATTTACTGACACGCGATTTCGGTTCGGTAGAAGCCTTTAAGGAAGCATTTGCCAAAGCAGCTGTAGGATTGTTCGGTTCCGGATGGGTATGGCTGGTTGCCGATGCAGAAGGTAAATTGTCAATAAAAGCAGAAAGCAATGCAGGAAATCCACTGCGTCAGGGACTGAAACCTGTACTGGTTATCGACGTATGGGAACATGCCTATTACATAGATTATAGAAACCGTCGCGCCGCATTCGTTGAAGCGTTCTGGCATTTGGTAGACTGGAGAAAAGTAGCAGCACGCTGCTAAGCTAAATATCCAAAAAACAAAAAGATTTCCTTCTTTCCGAAGGAAATCTTTTTTATATCATACTCTTAAGAGACATCAGATATATATCAAAAACTTAATCCACAAGCAAAATAAGCTCCCTCTGTAGCCGGATTCCAGCCAACCCGTGCAAACAAAGGAAGAGAAAAACGGTCAGTCACAAGAATCTCTTTTTCCACTTCCAGCCCTACATCGGAGATAGCAAAGCCATTCACTCCATCATAGTAATAATCGGTAGCATAAGGCACAGCACCCAATTTAGCTACACACTCTAATCCAGCCAAAGTAAAAGGAACCTCTAATGAAACATACGAAGAATAGGCGCGATTTCCCTTTGCATTCACACCATCGTATCCGGCAATATTAGTAAACCAATTCAAGGCAAGCATACCAAAATCATATCCTACCTGTGCTTCAAATGTATGCAATGTATTCGTGGCTCCATAATGAAAATATCCGATATCACCGGCTGTCCAGTAATCGGCTACCGAAACAGAGAACCCTCCCGTTTCATATCCTAATGTCAAATCTATTTCTTTAGGCTCTTCCGAATTGAAACCGGTACTCCCCCATGCAGACAGATAGAATCCTTTGTATGACACGGTCACTTCCGGCTGTACACAAGCTGTACCAACCTGCTCTCCACGCCACACATACGCACTGGCAAAATCAATACTCAAGTCTATTTTCGGTTTCTCTTGTGCCATCACTCCCAATGGCCACAACGCCAACAGGCTTGTTATCAAAGTCTTCATTCTTCTTTACCAGCCTCAGCTTCTTCTATTTTACGGGTAACAAACTGAATCTTCAGATTGGCCTCTTTCTGTTCTTTCTTTATCTCTTCAATACCAGTCAGAATACGGGCCAGTTCGCTTAGTTCAGCAATAGCCTTTACATCATTAGGTTGCATTACAGTCTTGTAATTACGGTCGCCGATAAATTCCAGACGGATATTCTTCTTATCACGGTTGGCAACCAGAAAAGCTATTACCCCTCCGTCATTACCCAATTTATAATCAGCTTTCTCAATAGCCTTTCCCAAATCGGTGGTTTCATAACTATCCGGCGAAGCAGGTGTTTCGGCAAACAAATCCCCGGCTGTCACTTTCACTGCCGTATGATGAATATTTCCTCCTGCACAATAGATGGAAGTCAGCGACATTTCTCCCAATTCATTGACCTGTCCGCGTAAGAAAGAACGTCCGATGTTTTTCTCTACAACCTGAGTTGGATAGAAATAATTGCCTACCTCCTGATAAGCCGTATCTTTCTCCAGCACAAAACGTCCCTTTATTGAATCCAGCTCTGCCTGCTTCACCGCCATTACACTATCCAGATAAACCAGGGTTTTCTGCTGTTCTTTCAAATCGACCTGCTGCATAAGACGCACAGCTGATTTTCGGACATCAAATGCTTTGGGATATAAAGTACGTATACTGTCAATCTGCAATTTAGCCAGACTATAGTCTCCATCAGCAAACGAAAGTTCTGCACGCTGAAACAATTCACCCGCTTTCTTGTCGTCGCTGCCACACGCTGTCAGCAACGCTGCCAATACCAAGGTTGTCAATCCTGCCTTCTTCATATTACTATACTTATTTTTCATGGGGCAAAATTACAATTATTTCGCCTATCTACCTTAAATTCATGACTTTTTTCATGTTCATACCACTCAGCGGATAGAAAGAAAAGCAGAATCATCTTCACTGGAATACATACAACTTTCAAACATTAGGAAGGAATGGTGTTTTTTTTGTAATTTTGCATTCCAATTATAACAAACGAGAATGGAACTGAAAGAACACTTTACTGGCAAAATATTCAACCTGATTTCCGAAACAGCCGACGAATTGGGATTGGAATGTTATGTGGTAGGTGGATATGTACGCGACATATTCCTGAACCGCCCTTCGAAAGACATTGACATTGTAGTAGTAGGAAGCGGCATAGAGATAGCCGAAGCGTTCGGAAAGAAACTGGGACGTGGAGCTCATATATCCGTATTCAAGAATTTTGGTACTGCACAAGTAAAATACAGAGATACAGAAGTGGAATTTGTAGGGGCACGCAGAGAGTCTTACAGCCACGACAGCCGGAAGCCTATCGTTGAAGACGGTACGCTGGAAGATGACCAGAACCGACGCGACTTTACCATTAACGCCATGGCGGTCTGCCTCAACCAGACACGTTTCGGAGAGCTGGTCGACCCGTTCGGTGGTTTGGACGATTTGAAAGAGCGTACCATACGTACCCCACTCGATCCGGACATCACTTTCAGCGATGATCCGCTCCGCATGATGCGCTGCATTCGCTTTGCCACTCAGCTCAACTTCTATATAGACGATGATACTTTCCAGGCCTTGGAGCGCAACAAGGAACGTATCAAGATTATATCACGCGAACGTATTGCCGACGAACTGAACAAAATTCTGTTGTCGCCCGTTCCTTCAAAGGGGTTTGTCGATCTGGACCGCTGCGGACTTCTTGAATTGATTTTCCCTGAACTTGTAGCTTTGCAAGGTGTAGAGGTGAGAAACGGGAAAGGACATAAAGATAATTTCTACCATACACTGGAAGTAGTAGACAACATCTCTAAAGTGACCGACAATCTTTGGCTGCGCTGGGCAACCTTGCTGCACGACATTGGTAAACCACGTACCAAACGTTGGGAACCTCGCACAGGATGGACATTCCGCAACCACAACTACATCGGCGAGAAAATGATACCGGATATCTTCCGCAAGATGAAACTGCCGATGAACGAAAAGATGAAGTATGTACAGAAGCTGGTGGGACTGCACATGCGCCCTATCGTGATTGCCGACGAAGAAGTGACCGACTCGGCTGTACGTCGTCTGTTGTTCGAAGCCGGCGATGATATTGACGACCTGATGATGCTCTGTGAAGCCGACATCACTTCGAAGAACGAAGCACGCAAACAGCGTTTCCTCGACAACTTCAAACTGGTACGACAGAAGCTGAAGGATCTGGAAGAGAAAGACCGCATCCGTAATTTCCAGCCACCGGTAGACGGAGCAGAAATCATGAAAGTATTCAATCTGCAGCCTTGCCGCGAAATAGGAAGCCTGAAGAGTTCTATCAAAGATGCAATTCTGGATGGAATTATTCCCAACGAGCACGATGCTGCTTTCGAATACATGCTGAAAAAAGCAGAACAGATGGGGTTGAAACCGGTCAATCTTGCATAATACTGAAATTTTATCTGTATGACACAGCCACATATCTCATGTTTATTTCATGGATATGTGGCTGTGCGCTTATAAACATCTGCATGTTAGTTACATTTTTTCATTCCATAGTCTTCCATTTCATCCCAATAGTACTTTTCTCCTTTTTCTGCTTTTTCATATTTTTTCTTACAACCATAACTTTGTGTCACCTAAATAGACAAAAAGTAAAAAACAAGCTAATTATGAAGAAAATGTTTAAGTGGAACATAATACTAAGCATCTTATTATGTTCTTATCTGTCAAGCTGTTCCTCCAATGATGACCAGGGAGGAAATTTCGACATGGCTCAGCTAATTGGCAGTCAATGGGAACGCAACTATTCGTGGATAGGAGATGATGCTGCCTGGGAAGAAGGAAAAGGAACACTGACCTTTACCAGTTCACGGGAAGCACAGGAAATCGTAAACTATCACGGAGAGGATTGGCGATACAACTACGATGAAGATGTAAATGAACTGAAGCCATACTCCGGAACAAGTACTATTTTTTACAGTTACACCGTGGAAAGAAATCAAATCACCTTGACCGACCAGGACGGAGGATACAGCATCACTACTACACTGTCTGGAAATATGCTTGTAGGTTCTGATGATTACCTATGGACACTTATCAAAGCGGGAGAAGGAGGTGAATCAGGCTCTGGTGAAACTACATCATATAGCTGGGAACAAATGCAAGGTGTATGGATGGGAAGCAAATACGTAGATTGTGCATCTATCATTAAATTGTACAAACAACAGCAACAACCGAGTAGTGCGTATTACAATGGCGATTTCGGAGTATACGGTCTACAGTTCAATAGTAACGGACAATCCAGAGAAGTGGATGCACAAATGAAAGCATTTCATAATACCGGTGCAATTGTACTGGAAACCATTTATGCCAGTGACGGAAAAACAGTATACTGGACTGATATAAGTAAAAGCAGCTATAGAAAGCAATACTTCATACATGGAGACAAAATATACTACAATGGCAAAGAGTATTTCCAAATTTTCGATGCCACCCACATCCATGATTTGATTGGTGGAGAAGATTATGTAAAAGTACAATAAATAAATCCCATATCAAAGAGAGAGGGAAACTCCGTGATTGCTCATCGGGTTTCCCTCTCTTTTATCTTCTTTTCTTGAAAAAATCCTTCATCAAGGTAGCACACTCATCGGCCATCAAACCTTTCACCACTTCCGTTTTGGGATGCAGGGCCTGAGGGGCAAAACGTTGGTATCCCCGTTTTTCGTCTTCTGCCCCGAACACCAGCCGGCCGGTCTGTGCCCATGCAATGGCCCCGGCACACATCACACACGGTTCCACTGTGACATACAGCGTACAGTCGATCAGATATTTTCCTCCCAACGCATTGGCTGCAGCCGTAATAGCCTGCATCTCGGCATGAGCAGTCACATCATTCAACGTTTCCGTCAGATTATGTGTACGTGCAATGATACGGTCACGACAAACCACCACCGCTCCTACGGGTACTTCTCCGCGTGCGGCTGCCTTTTCGGCCTCCATCAAGGCCTGTTTCATGTAAAAATTATCATCTGCCATACGTATAGAGGGGATTATCTGCGCATATCATGCTCTTTAAACAAAGTGGGATAATCTTCTTCCATGTTCTGATGAATAAACGACAAAATCGTCTCCCGAAGCCAGCGTGCCTTGTTCGTAATCTGATATTTCTCCAGATAGCGGTCTACAATCTGTACTTCTTCTTCGCTCATCAGGCACACCATACGCTGCTTGCGAGGCTGAACCGTCGAGGGTACCTTTTTCCGTCTTTTTCCATTATTCACCATAAACGAGTTTATTTGTTTGCAAATTCATAAGTTTTTAAGTCGAAGTATAACAAGAACTTATAAACTTACCAACTCAAAAACGAAATCACTGAATACTCAATTAGTGCAAAATTAAAGTTACTTCCCCTAAAATCAAAGTATAAAATCCGTATTTTTGCAAAAAATGGGAAAAATGGCAGTACACAACAAACTGGGTAAGGAAGGGGAAGAAGAAGCCTCAGCCTACCTCAGAGACAAAGGATATACAATTTTACACCGCAACTGGCATGCCGGCAGGAAGGAGCTGGATATTGTGGCCGAAAAAGACGGGACACTGGTTGTCGTAGAAGTCAAGACACGACGCAACGATGTGTTCGGTAATCCGGAAGATGCCATTACCCCACGCAAAATACGAAACATCGTAGCCTCAGCCGATGCATACATCAAGCTGTTTGCCATCGACTTGCCGGTACGGTTCGATGTCATTACCATAGTGGGTACCTGCCCGCCATTCGAAATTGAACACATCGAGGAAGCTTTTCTTCCTCCTATCTGGTAATAGTAAGAATATGGATATAGAAACAATCCGAACTTATTGTCTGAAAAAGAAAGCTGCGAGCGAAGGATTTCCCTTCGACGAAACGACACTGGTCTTTAGAGTGATGGACCGCATGTTTGCCGTAATCGATTTAGATCATCCGGACAAGCTGACTGTAAAGTGTAACCCTGATTATGCCATAGAACTGCGCGACCGGTACAACGGCATAGAGGGTGCGTGGCATTTCAACAAGAAATACTGGAACCAGATACACCTGATGAGTGATGTACCGGAATCTCTGATTCTGGAACTGATAGACCACTCGTACGAAGAAGTAATCAAAAAATTCACCCGTAAACAAAAGGAGGCTTATCATGAACTACCCTGAACCTATCCATCTGCAAGAAACCGTATCGACCAACAGTTATCTGAGCGAGCTGTGTCGGGATACACAACCTGCCGACCTGACTAACGTATGGAGCGATTTTCAAACGGCCGGACGGGGACAAAGGGGCAATAGCTGGGAATCGGAACAGGGGGCCAACCTGTTGTTCAGTTTTGTGGTGTTTCCCGATTTTCTGGAAGTACGCCGACAGTTCCTTCTGTCGCAAGTCACTGCTTTGGGACTACAGGAAGTCTTGTCACGCTACACGGACTCCATCACCATCAAATGGCCGAACGACATTTACTGGAAAGATAAAAAGATTTGCGGCACTTTGATAGAAAACGATCTGACCGGTATGCACATCAGCCGTTCCATTTCCGGAACGGGAGTAAACCTTAACCAGCAGACGTTTATGAGTGATGCCCCCAATCCGGTTTCGCTGTTTCAGATCACAGGGAAGCATTACGACCGGGAAGAGATACTTCATCAGATGATGGAACGTATTGCCTATTATTACGACCTGCTCCGGAAAGGAGAATACGAAACAATTGCCAGCCGTTACTTCGAAGTCTTATACCGCCGGGACGGTTTCTATATGTACCAGGATGCAACAGGTACATTCAAGGCACGCATACACGCTATCGACCCTATCGGGAAACTGATTTTGCAGGACGAACAAGGAAAGTTACGCGAATACATGTTTAAAGAAGTATCCTACGTTTTATGAGCCCAATCAACAGACAGATTTTACACATAGCCATCCCGTCTATCATTTCAAACATCACCGTTCCACTGTTAGGACTGGTCGATGTCACCATTGTCGGTCACTTAGGTTCTGCTTCCTATATTGGTGCCATTGCCGTAGGAGGTATGCTGTTTAACATGATTTACTGGATATTCGGTTTTCTCCGTATGGGTACCGGAGGACTTACGGCACAAGCCTACGGACAGCACAACACACAGGAGAGTACCCGTATTCTGCTGCGCTCACTCAGCGTCAGCCTGCTGTTGGCACTGGCCCTCCTCGTACTCCAGTATCCCATCCGCCTCATCGCCTTTATGCTGATAGATGCCAGTCCCGAAGTACAGGAACTGGCTACCCGCTATTTTCATATCTGCATCTGGGGAGCTCCTGCTACACTGGGACTGTATAGTTTTACCGGCTGGTTTATCGGTATGCAGAATTCCCGCTACCCCATGTACATTGCCATTACCCAAAACATTGTAAACATTGCGGCCAGCCTGTTTTTTGTATTCGTACTGCACATGAAAGTAGAAGGAGTAGCTTTGGGTACACTCATTGCACAATATGCCGGAGTAATCATGGCTTATCTGCTCTGTATTTCACACTACCATCCGTTCCGGCAACAGGTGCAGCGCATGCAACTGTTTGAACAGAATGCCATGAAACGTTTTTTCCTGGTGAACCGCGATATCTTTCTGCGTACACTCTGCCTGGTAGCGGTTACAGTATTTTTTACTTCTACCGGTGCCACTTATGGTGATGTAGTACTGGCTGTCAACACGCTGCTGATGCAGTTGTTTACACTCTTTTCCTACATCATGGACGGATTTGCATATGCTGGAGAAGCATTGAGTGGAAAATATACGGGTAGTAACGATAAAATCCGCCTGCATCAGACGGTGCGGAATTTGTTTGGATGGGGAAGCGCAATGGCACTGCTTTTTACCCTGACCTACCTGTGGGGAGGACAGAATTTTCTGCAACTGCTTACCAACAATACAGAGGTCATTGCAGCCTCCGGGACTTATTTATTGTGGACTGTAGCCATTCCTTTCTGTGGATTCTCCGCCTTTATTCTCGACGGAGTCTGTATCGGTACCACCTCTACACACATCATGCTGAAGTCGATGGCTACTGCCTCCGCCCTGTTTTTCGGAGTTTACTTTCTATGCTCCGGTTCGTGGGGCAATCATGCGTTGTGG
Source organism: Phocaeicola sp. HCN-40430 (assembly GCF_037890285.1). NCBI lineage: Bacteria > Pseudomonadati > Bacteroidota > Bacteroidia > Bacteroidales > Bacteroidaceae > Phocaeicola > Phocaeicola sp. HCN-40430. The sequence goes on along the minus strand of NZ_JBBKBS010000003.1, from coordinate 40,156 downwards.
ATGGCCTTCCTTGTGTATCTGGCAGTAAGAGGACTGATGCAGGGCTATCTGCTACGGAATAAGATTTAAGTCACCAGGAAAAGATATTCCGAAAAATCCACCACAGTACAATCAGTCCGGCCAAGGAAAGGATAAACCCAGGCTTATGAAGTGTGAAATACAGACGAGGATTCTTTTTGCGAAGCAGTTCGGCATAAAGCAACAACAAGACAAGAGGAACCGACACTACCAGCAGCGCATTATAAGAAAAGGCTCCGGAAACATCTCCGTGGAGTAAAGCATGAAGGGCACGCTGCGAACCACATCCCGGACATTTCAGTGAGGTAAGCACATAAAAAGGACATTTGGGGAATAATGCCGACCGAGCCGGATCTAAAAGAGCATACACAGCAAGCATTCCAATCAGCACAATTCCCCCAATGTATTTTACCGTACGGCTCATTTCAGTGAATCGAGGTAGATTAAAACATAAGATATATTGATAATCAGATAGATTACCCCTACTACAAGTCCTACAATAAAACCTATTTTAGTCCATTTACCGGCATCATTACTTGCCTGAAGAGCTGCTTCATAATTGCCTGCAGCAAACAAAGAACTTACCTTACTGGCATACACAATACCTGCAATACCGAAAGGCAGGCAGCAAAACAATGTAACAAGGATAGATTCTACCATCCAAGTTTTAGGGCAAACTTGTTCATTCATACGCTTATCATTAAAGAGTTATCGAAACTTGATTTTCCCAAAAGAATCATCATAAAAATAAAAATCACATACAGCACAGCTATCAGCAAAGCACTTCCCGCTGCTGCCAGCGTCCAGTTGCGTGCCAGTTTGGAGTACTGCAAAGCCTGTTCGTAGTTTCCCTGCAAATAAGCAGAATCAACCTTTGCAGCATAGACAATGGCTACAATTCCCAAAGGAAGACAGCATAAACACGTGGATATAATGGATTCGGGAAGCCAGGTTTTGGGACATTCCGGCTGTTTCACATTTTCTTCTGGTTGAGAGGATGAAGGCGGACAAGGTGGAATACTAGCCAAAACCTCCGACAGTTCTTCCAGTTCGGAAGCTTTTACCCATTCCGTCAATCCTTCTCTCCAAACCAAGGTTTCTGCACTTAGTCCGTTTTCTTTTAATTCTTCCAACGGTATAGGCCCTTTCTTCAGACCTTCTACCAATAAATAGTAATGCATATAGCAAGTGTTTTTAACATAGTTTTCACAAAAGTAGCAAATAGACGACAGAAATTCAACAATTTAACAGATTTAACAGTTTTCAGCCCTTATAAAATGGCTTGCTTTGTAACATTCCATTGTCCCAATCCGGAAAGAATCCCTCAATAACGAATTTTATTTTACACAGTACCCCGAAAAGACTGCTAAATTTCTTACCTTTGCCTGCAAGTAAGAAGCGCTCCGAATGGAAACCTCTACTTACAAACTCAATAACTAAAACTTAATTCTTATGGCAAGATTTAAACGCATTCTGTTAAAACTCAGCGGCGAAAGCCTTATGGGTGAGAAAAAATACGGTATCGACGAAAAGCGTCTGGGAGAATATGCCCAGCAGATTAAAGAGATACACGAAATGGGAGTACAGATTGGTATCGTAATCGGTGGAGGAAACATTTTCCGCGGACTGAGTGGAGCCGGCAAAGGCTTCGACCGTGTGAAAGGAGACCAGATGGGTATGCTGGCTACAGTAATCAACAGTTTGGGACTGAGCTCTGCACTGGTAGCTGCCGGTGTAAAAGCACGTGTGCTGACTGCCATCCGTATGGAACCTATCGGAGAATTCTATACCAAATGGAAAGCCATCGAAGCCATGGAAAACGGTGAAGTAGTCGTCATGTCTGCCGGTACAGGAAATCCGTTCTTTACCACCGATACAGGCTCTTCTTTGCGCGGCATCGAAATCGAAGCCGACGTTATGCTGAAAGGTACACGTGTAGACGGTATCTATACTGCCGACCCTGAAAAAGATCCGACTGCTACCAAATTCGACGAAATCACTTACGATGAAGTGCTGGCTCGCGGCTTGAAAGTAATGGACCTGACTGCAACTTGCATGTGTAAGGAAAACAACCTGCCGATTATCGTATTCGATATGGATACAGTAGGAAACCTGAAGAAAGTAATGTCTGGCGAAAACATCGGTACGCTGGTACATAACTGATTCTTTCTTCCGAAAAAAGAAAAGAAAGACGGTCTGTCTTAAAATATACAAGATAGGAGTTAAAGCGGATACTTTGTTACAGTGAGGCTTCAACTCCTACTTTTCTCTTATTGCTTTACCCTCATTCTAAACTTGCTTAATTACATCAGAACCCGTACATGATAGTTTGCATAGCCGAAAAGCCCAGTGTGGCACGCGATATCGCCGAAGTGCTCGGCGCCAGAAACCGGAAAGAAGGATACATAGAAGGAAACGGATACCAGGTGACCTGGACATTCGGCCATCTGTGTACACTGAAAGAGCCCCACGAATATACCCCTTCATGGAAGTCGTGGAGCCTGGGAAGTCTGCCTATGATTCCGCCACGTTTCGGCATCAAACTGATTAATGATCCGGGTATCGAAAAACAGTTCCGCATCATCGAAGGACTGATGCAGCATGCAGATGAAATCATCAACTGCGGGGATGCCGGACAAGAGGGAGAGCTGATACAACGCTGGGTGATGCAGAAAGCGGGAGCCAAGTGCCCCGTCAAGCGCCTGTGGATTTCTTCGCTGACGGAAGAGGCAATCCGGGAAGGGTTTGCCAACCTGAAGGATCAGGCTGAATTTCAGCCGCTGTACGAAGCCGGACTGAGCCGTGCCATCGGCGACTGGACGCTGGGAATGAACGCCACCCGCCTGTATACACTGAAATACGGACAGAACAAGCAGGTTCTGTCTATCGGACGTGTGCAGACTCCTACACTGGCACTGATTGTGAAACGTCAGCAGGAAATAGAAAATTTCAAACCCGAACCTTACTGGGAACTGAAAACAGTATATCGTGAAACCACGTTCAGTGCGACCAAAGGTAAGTTTACCTCGAAAGAAGAGGGAGAAAAGTTTCTGGAAACCGTACGCCACTCCGACTTTACCGTAACGGATGTATCGGCAAAGAAAGGTACGGAAGCACCTCCGCGTCTGTTCGACCTGACTTCGCTTCAGGTAGAATGCAACAAGAAATTCAGTTATTCGGCCGACATGACGCTGCAACTTATCCAGTCGCTCTACGAGAAGAAAGTGGCTACCTACCCGCGCGTAGATACTACCTTCCTCAGCGACGACATCTATCCCAAGTGTCCGAATATTCTGGCAGGTCTGAAGGATTATGCAGCATATACCGTACCGCTTGCAGGGAAAAAGCTGTTGAAATCGAAGAAGGTATTCGACAATTCGAAGGTAACCGACCACCATGCCATCATTCCTACCGGTGTGCAGCCTCAAGGGTTGACCGATATGGAAAAACGGGTGTTCGACCTCATTGCACGCCGTTTTATTGCGGTGTTTTATCCCGACTGTAAATTTTCTACGACCACCGTACTGGGAGAAGTGGAAAAGGTGGAGTTTAAGGTGACGGGAAAGCAGATTGTAGAACCGGGATGGCGCGTGATTTTCAACAAGGAACAGCAGGAAGAGCCGAAAGAAGGAGACGAAGAACGCGTATTGCCGCTGTTTACAGTAGGCGAAAGTGGTCCGCACGTCCCCGATTTGAACGAAAAATGGACTCAGCCACCCAAACCTTATACCGAAGCCACTCTGCTGAGAGCCATGGAAACAGCCGGAAAACTGGTAGACAATGACGAACTGCGTGATGCACTGAAGGAAAACGGTATCGGACGTCCTTCTACACGTGCAGCCATCATCGAAACCTTGTTCAAGCGGCACTACATACGGAAGGAACGGAAGAATCTGGTAGCCACACCTACCGGAGTAGAACTGATTCAGCTGATTCACGAAGAGTTGCTGAAATCGGCAGAGCTGACCGGTCTTTGGGAAAAGAAACTGCGCGAAATAGAACGACGCAGCTACGATGCCGGTACATTCCTGGCCGAACTGAAACAGATGGTGACGGAGATAGTAAACAGTGTATTGAGCGACAATACCAACCGACGGATTACAGTGATGCCGGAGGAACCGAAAGAGGCTCCCAAAAAGACAAGCAGCCGGAAAAAGGAAAGCAGCGGCGAAGAGCCTAAACCGAAACGTACTCGCTCTACTACCAAAAAGACAAAAGCCGAAACAGCTCCTACCCTCCCCGAAGGCGATGCCATTGTAGGTACAGTGTGTCCGCTGTGTGGAAAAGGTACGATACTGAAAGGAAAAACGGCTTATGGCTGCTCGGAGTGGAAAAACGGATGCACATTCCGAAAAAGCTTCGATGCGTAATCAACACAAATCAATCCTGAAATGTGGATTTACGCTATTAGTATCGAAGGCCAACGGTATTAATAGCGTGAGCCCACGATACTAATACCGTGAGCTCACACCATCAGTCGTGTCAATCCGAGGTTATTTTACCTTAAAGGTACTTCTCATCGAAGTCAGTGCTTCGGGGTTCGGATTCACTTCTTTTCGGGTACAATAATCAAATTCAGCAGATTTTTCTCCGGAGAAAGAATTCCATTTCAATTTCAGTTTCACGGTTTCTCCGTTCGTATCGGGCAGTCCGTCCAGTTTGAAGGCAACCAGCGCATCACCTATCATCCCATAAGTATCTCCGTAGGCATTGTGTCTGAACTCAACTTCATACTGATTGTCCGGATTATTGGTACGGAGCAGGTTGACATAATGCGGCTGGGAAGAATTTCCCCAACGTGTACGGAAGCGCAAGGTCAGATAACCGTCTTCTGCTATCGTTACCCAGTCGTTTACTATTTCTACCGGGTCGTTACCATAAACCTCGTCGTTCTCCTCACCCAAGTCGGCAGCAATCGGTTTGGTCAGAATACTGTCTATCCAGTTTATCTGCACCGCCTTGGTATATTTCCCGCTTGCCTGGTCTACCTCCTCATAATTTACCAGCGCACGTACTTCCTTTCCGTCGTAAGGAGAGGAAGCCATGTTTACAGGCAACAAGGTAGTTTCCTCGTCCAACTGCAGGAAAAAAGTCTCATCGGCATCTGTTTTTGCCGTTACAAGTGCATTGGGCACTCTGACGTAATATCTATTGTCGTCATCGTCCTGACACGACTGTATTCCCATAGCTCCGGCCACCACCAGCACGGCCATCAATCCTTTCTGCAATAGCGAATATACTTTCATCACATTATTCTTTTAAGAGTTAAACTTATCTTCTGTTCTTCACTCCTAAAATGAAAGTATACAGAAATGTCTGCATCTTTAAATGTTAAATATCAATAAGATATACATCCATCAGGAAAGTGCCATACAATCTTCTGCCGGATAAAAAACATTAATTAACAATATTGCCAAGCAGTCACATGCAAAACCTTGCATTTTATAAATAAAACAGACAATGGGACAAAAGCAAGTAATTCACCTTTAACACCCGAAAGAAAGAACAACACGAAAACTATGTAACATAATTTGTTTAAATACTTTTTCCATCGTATCTAATGTAGAAAAGTTTGAGAGAGAATATCTATCTTTGGATATTCTTTCTTAAACTTTTTAAATTTAACCGATTATGAAAAATTACTTATTTCTTCTTTCCGCACTCTTATTATTACCTGCCTGCAGCGAACAGGTATCTATTGAAGGTTCATGGGTAGAATCGGTACCGGGTATGCCCGATATGCAGCAAGGATTTACACTCGAAGCCAATGGAAAAGCGTCTTCTATCAAGATGGCAACCCTGCAATATGAATCATGGAAAAAAGAAGGAAACCAACTGATTCTTTCGGGAAAAAGTATCGGGAATCATCTTACAATTGATTTCTCCGACACGCTGACTATCGAAAAGCTGACTGCCGACAGCCTGATTCTGAAACGGGGAGAAGTTGTCTGTACCTATACACGTGCTCAAGGAATACAAACCAAAGAAAGTATACCGGCCGCTACACTTACTCCAGCCAAACAGATACGCACAGTCAAAGGAGAATTGGTCATTGCACACGAAGTACGGGCTTTTACGGCTACAGGTGACTCACTGACTTACTGGGTGATTGACAAGACAGGAGAACTTGCACACCAATACGACGAACTGACCGGAGGAGTGAAAAACGGAACTCCCGTATACGCAGAACTGGAAGTGATGGACATGGGAAAATCGGACGAAGGTTTTGCTGCAGAATACGACGGAGTATATCAGGTAGAAAAAATTCAGAAACTGGCAGTTAAGTAAACAACTGTAAATATCCTGCTCCTGTCTTGAAAAGAAAGAAGTTGGCAGATTTTTTTTGACAAAAAAACAATTTTCATTGTATATTTGTTTGTTTTCTGATTGAATACAAACTAAATATACAAGAAATGAAAAAAAGAATGTTATTAAAAAGTTTCTGTATCGCATTGCTTTTATGCTGTATCTCAGGCAAAACTTATGCACAGGATTGGAAATCGATCCTTACCGGAGTAGCTAAAGAGGTAGTGGGAGACAAAATTACAACAGCTTCTTCTATCGTAGGAACATGGAATTATGTAGCACCGGAATGTAAGTTTGAGAGTGAAGACTTGCTGGCAAAGGCAGGAGGCGAAGCGGCTTCGAAAAAAGTAGAAGACCAGATGCAGACTGTGTACGACAAGATAGGTCTGAGTGGATGCCAGTTTACATTCAACGAAGACGGCAGCTACTCTTATAAGTTGAAGAACCGTACCGTAAGCGGCACTTATACGTTCAATGATACCGATAAAACCATTACCATGTCTGCCAAACTGGGTATCAAACTGACTGCCCAAGTCACTGTAGCAGGAAACAACATGAGTCTGGTTTTCAATACAGACAAACTGATGTCTGCCTTGCAGACCATCACCGGAGCAGTATCGAAAGTAAACGACACGGCATCCAGCATCAATTCGCTTATCAGTACATACGACGGACTGAGACTGGGATTTGAACTGGAAAAATAATCTTTTATACCGGAAGAATTCTTTTCGGATACATACGTAAAAACGCGACTTGTATCGATGGCTTACGTGACTTGTATCGATAGCATACGATACAAGTATCGAAGGGTGATGATACAAGTCGCGTTTTTTATGTGTTTTTATTGCTTCTTTCCGTTCAGTATGACAAGTGCTCCAATTACTCCGGGTACCCAACCGCAAAGGGTAAGAAGCAGAATAATCAAGACGGAACCACATCCCTTGTCTATAATGGCAAGAGGTGGGAAAATAATAGCAAGAATAACTCTTATCAGTGACATTGTTTTTATTTTTTAGTAATTACAAAGGGAAAACAAGATTCTCCGGCAAATATCCGCTTCGTATACGCCATTCCTGCGGATAGAGATTGTTGGCACGGTTGCCTATATTCTTGGCAAATCCCAAAGGAATTCCGCGGTAAGTCAGAAGCACATAGCCTCGTGGAACTTCGGGCGAAAGAGTCACGGCTTCCTTACGCAAATAAGCCACTGCCTGTTCATAACTCAGTTCAGCTTCGGGAAAGAGTCCTTCTTTCCGTACGGTACTCATAGCCAGCGAATGTTCGGGAAGGAAATCCTTTCCTTTCAAACTGCAGATTGCCACACCGGCATGCAGAATCTTCAACGCATTTTTCAAACGTCCGTACAGTTCTGTATAGGTCTTCGGGAAAGCTCTTACCAGACTATCTTCTACCAGCCATTCGTATTCGTCCGAATCGTTTATCCAGTCTTTCACTTCTTTCGGGCATACAGCTTCCTTCTGCCTCTTATCGCCTTTTTTGTTCTTTTTCGGTTTCTGAGAAAGATTTTCTTCCGAAGAAGCTTCTCCGTGCTTGCGCAAGACAGCAAGGAAAAGTCCCTCACCTACGGTTTTATGCGGCAGGAAACGATATACCGGGAAATCAGCTCCGGTGAGATTTCCGGTAATGCCCCAGTCTTCTTTCACCTCAACCGGCAGAATTTCAGCACCCAACTCTTCGGCAATCCACTGTACATTGTCTTCGTTTTCTTCCCTATTGAAAGTACAGGTACTGTAAATCAAAATTCCACCGGGTTTCAAGCATCCCCAGATATCACGCAGAATACGCTGCTGACGTTGCCAGCAAAGCGTAACATTGTCTACACTCCATTCGTCTACAGCCACCTGGTCTTTGCGGAACATACCTTCTCCCGAGCAAGGCACATCAGTCAGAACCACATCGAATACCTGCTCCAGTTCTGCAAAATCGGCCGGATCGTTGTTTGTCACCACCACTCCGGGATATCCCCATTTTATCAAATTCTCTGCCAATACCTGAGAACGGTTTCGCATCACCTCGTTGGCTACCAGCAAACTTCCTTCGGGCAATACGCTGCGGGCCAGTGTAGATTTACCACCGGGGGCTGCACAAAGATCGAGCATCACCGAAGGAGCATGTACATACTGCCGCAAAGCCTGCTCTACAAACATAGACGAGGCCTCCTGCACGTAATAGCATCCGGCATGAAAGAGAGGGTCGAAAGTAAAGGTAGGACGGACAGAAAGATAATATCCGGCCGAACTCCAGGCTACCGGACGAGCGTCTTGAGGTATCTGTGAAAATTTCCGCTCGTTCATACGGATACTGACAGGAGTTTCCCGCTGCAAGGCTTCGCAAAACAAGGTGAACTGTTCTTCTCCCATCAGTTGGGAGGTACGGCGAATAAAATCGGATGGTAGATTCATACAAACAACTACATTTATTGTCTGCAAAAATAAGATATTTCACAATGACCGCCAACAACTGATGAATTTTAGCTACCTTTGTTCACTATAATAAAAAGTATATATCCCGAAATGAAACAATATTTAGATCTGCTCAGACACATCCGTACGGAAGGTGTGAAAAAAGAAGACCGTACAGGTACCGGAACAATCAGTACCTTCGGTTATCAGATGAGATTTAATCTGGAAGACGGCTTTCCGCTGGTCACTACCAAGAAGCTTCACCTCAAATCCATTATCCATGAACTGCTTTGGTTCCTTCAGGGAGACACCAATGTGAAGTATCTGCAGGAAAACGGAGTACGAATCTGGAACGAGTGGGCAGATGAAAACGGTGATTTGGGACATATCTACGGCTATCAGTGGCGCTCGTGGCCGACTTACGACGGAGGTTTCATCGATCAGATTTCGGAAGCAGTGGAAACCATCAAGCATAATCCGGACTCACGCCGCATCATTGTAAATGCATGGAACGTGGCCGACCTGAAAAACATGAATCTTCCGCCTTGCCACATGTTTTTCCAATTTTATGTAGCCAACGGACGCCTGAGCCTGCAAATGTATCAGCGTAGTGCCGACTCTTTCCTGGGAGTTCCGTTCAATATCGCTTCGTATGCCTTGCTGCTGCAGATGATGGCACAGGTTACCGGACTGAAAGCGGGAGACTTTATCCATACGCTGGGCGATGCTCATATATATCTGAATCATCTGGAACAGGTCGACTTGCAACTTACCCGCGAACCTCGCCCGTTGCCACGCATGATACTGAATCCGGATGTAAAGGATATCTTCAGCTTCAAATACGAAGACTTCACTTTGGAAGGATACGACCCTCATCCGCATATTGCCGGAAAAGTATCTGTATGATAATCTTGAGTTTTTAAGTTGGTGAGTTTTTAAGTTGGTTCACTCCAAAATACCCAATCCATCTCCTTTCTAACTCATAAACTTAAAAACTCAAGAACTCACAAACTCAAGAACTCACAAACTCAAGAACTCACAAACTCAAAAACTTAAAAACTAAAAAACTTAAAATACATGCTTTCCATTATTGTAGCAGTCAACAAAAACCGTGGTATCGGATTCGAAAATAAGTTATTATACTGGTTGCCAAACGACTTGAAACGCTTCAAGGCACTGACTACCGGACATACTATCATTATGGGACGTAAAACCTTTGAATCACTTCCCAAAGGTGCTCTGCCCAACCGCCGCAACATCGTATTAAGCCGGAACCAGTCTGCTGTATTCGAAGGAGCAGAGCATTTTTCATCGCTGGAAGAAGCGCTGAAACACTGTACAAAGGAAGAAGAAGTATTCATTATTGGTGGTGCGAGTCTGTATGCCGAGGCACTTCCTCTGGCCGACACACTCTATCTGACAGAAATAAACGACAGTGAAAAACCGGCCGACGCATTCTTTCCTGTTATCGACCCGACTCTCTGGAAAGAAAAAAGTAGAGAATGCCATCCGGAAGACGAAAAGCATCTCTACTCCTATACCTTTATCGATTACGAACGGATTGGTAACCGTTAATCCTCATCAGCCAAATCTATAATCGGCATCTGACGTTTGATGGCTTCACGGAAAGAAATGATAGTTTCCGAACGTGAAAGCCCTAACGGCTGTAACTTGTCATGAATAATTTCAAGCAAGTGATGGTTGTTTTTTGCGTAAATCTTGATAAACATATCGTACTGACCGGTTGTGAAATGACATTCTACCACTTCCGGAATATGCTTCAAGGCTTCCGTTACGGTATCAAACTGCTCAGGATCTTTCAGATACAGTCCGATATAGGCACATGTTTCATACCCTATTTTTTCAGGATCTATCACAAATTCAGAACCCTTCAGGATTCCTAAATTAGTCAGCTTCTGAATACGCTGATGGATTGCAGCTCCCGATACATTGCAGGCACGTGCAACTTCCAGAAAAGGAATACGTGCGTTATCGGCTATCAGCCGCAAAATTTGTTCGTCTAAACGATCTAACTGATGATGTCCCATTTACTCATTTTTAAATTCATACAAAGATAAGAGTTTTCTTTCATATCTTTTACAAGGGACAGAAGTTTTGTAACAAATTATCCTCTTTTTTGGCAGATAATTCTATCTTTGTAAAAGAAATATAAAACCGTAATTCATGAAGAAAACACTTTTCTCGCTTATTTTAAGCAGCCTGCTCCTGCCGGGACAGGCACAGGATTTCGATACTTATTTTACAGACCGCACATTGCGCGTCGATTATCTTTTTACAGGAGATGCACAAAAACAAGAAGTTTATTTAGATGAACTGTGTGCCCTTCCTCACTGGGCCGGACGACGTCAGCATCTGAGCGAACTGCCTTTGGAAGGCAACGGAAACATTACCATGAAAGACAAGGCTACCGGAGAAGTTATTTACCGTACTTCATTCTCCAGTCTGTTTCAGGAATGGATCAGCGAAAAGGAGGCACAGAGTGTAAAACGCGGATTCGAAAATACGTTTCTACTGCCTTATCCTAAACAGGCCGCCATTGTCACCATTGAGCTGAAAGATGTACGTCATCGCACTTCTGCATCGTTCACTCATGAGGTAAATCCTAACGATATCCTCATTCACCAGCGCGGAAGTACGCATGTCACTCCACACCGTTACCTGCTGAAAAATGGAGAGGCCAAAGATTGCATCGACATTGCCATTCTGGCCGAAGGATATACTGCAGAAGAAATGGAACTCTTCTACCGCGATGCACAGGCTGCCTGTGATGCGATTTTCGCTCACGAACCTTTTGCACGACTGAAAGACCGTTTCAATGTGGTAGCCGTAGCCAGCGAATCGGAAGACAGTGGGGTAAGTATTCCCCGTAAGAACGAATGGAAAGCTACAGCAGTCAGCTCTCATTTCGATACATTCTATTCCGACCGATATCTCACCAGCCGTAGCGTAAAAGCCATGCACAACTGGCTGGCTGGGATTCCTTACGAACATGTAGTGATTCTGGCCAATACCGACACGTATGGAGGAGGAGGCATTTATAACTCGTACCTGCTGACCACGGCTCATCACCCGATGTTCAGACCGGTTGTAGTACACGAGTTCGGTCACAGCTTTGGAGGACTGGGCGACGAATATGCCTATACTTCTGAGCCAAGTCCGATGTATCCGTACGACATAGAGCCGTGGGAACCTAATATCACCACGTTAGTGGACTTTGAAAGCAAATGGAAGGATATGGTACCAGAAGGAACTCCTATCCCTACCACACCGGAAAAAGACAGAAAGCTTCTGTATAGTAAAGTAGGTGTGTACGAAGGTGGAGGATATACCTTAAAAGGTATCTACCGTCCAACTACAGAATGCCGCATGAAAATCAATGAAGCACCGCGCTTCTGTCCGGTATGTGAACGGGCACTTGAAAAGATGATTCATTTTTATACGTATTAAGCATAACCTTATCACTTAATGACATTATCATGCTGACACTTACTAAAATTCAGACACACGAGAAAGAGTATCCGTTCATCGAACAACTGCTACACGAATCATTCCCACTTGCAGAACGCAGAGACGATGACTTGCAGCGAGATTATACCGATCATAATCCGAAGTTTACCTGCTACCTGATTACAGACGAAGAAGAAGGCAAGAGAATCCTGGTCGGGTTAATGACTGTATGGGATTTGGACGGCTTTCACTATGGAGAACATCTTGCGACCTCTCCCAATCTACGCAACAAAGGCTACGGCAAGCAGATTATGCAACGGCTTCGTGAGCTTTATCCGGATACTTTTATCCTCGAAGTGGAACGTCCTACCGATGAAATGGCTATCCGCCGTATCGGATTTTACAAACGCTGCGGATTCTCTCTTTGCGAAAAAGACTATATGCAACCCTCATACCGTAAAGGAGGAGAAGAAGTTCCACTCTATCTGATGTACGCCGGAACAGACAGCATCGACAATCAGTTTGAAAGTATACGCGATACCATCTACCGCGAAGTATATGGGGTAAAGTAATCCAAGTCCTCTTTTCCCTAAAAGCGCGAAGAACATTCTGAATCAATCAGAATGCCGATTTTCCGATAACACAAAAGCATCCCCAATGACCTTGACAGGCTATTGGGGATGCTTTTGTATTGAATACTTAGAACGATACAATTGCTTCATTCTATATAGCAATAAATCAGTACACAACAAAAAAAGAGAGAATCCACTTTTCAGCAGATTCTCTCTAATTCGCTTTATCTTACACTATTACTGACGCTGAGTAGCCGAATAGTTGATTTTCAAAGCATAAGCCTGACGAAGAGCCTGTTTTACTTCTGTTACGATACCCATCTTAGTTTTAGCATCAACTTTCAGGGAAACAGTCATAAATGGTTTATCTTCTTCTTTCATGTTTTCACGTTCCTGATAAATGTAATCCTGAACTTCTGAAGATTCTGCGAACTTATCGTTCAACTGGATACGGTCTGTAGTACCCATCTTCTTCTGGAACTCAGGCATCGGTTTACCAATGTAAATGAAAGACACCAAAGATTTCTTTTCAAGCTTTTCCAATTCTGTAGCCTGAGGCACTTTAAACTGAACCTTCAATGTAACTTCACGCATTGTTGTTACGATCATGAAAAAGAACAACATGGTAAAGATAAGGTCAGGCAAAGAAGAAGTATTCAACTCCGGCATGCCACGCTTACCTGTCTTATTAAATTTTCCCATGATTATCTTCCTCCATATTTTTTAGGTTCTGCCTCAGAAATCTTCTGCGGATAGTACTGAGTGATTGCATCCTTTTCAGCTTCCGAACAATCAGCTAAACTCTTTCCGAATTTAGACTGCGCCAATTCGTTACGCAACTCGTTGTAAGCGGCAACCAATTCGTTCTGAACTTGCAAGTAAGCCTCATAGCTAGTACCCACGTCATTCTGTACAGAAATTACATGCTTTTCAGTAATCATTACACTACCAAACAACGGCAAGTTCTTCATATGCTTTTCAGGCAAATTCGCATCGTCGTTCGGATTGGCAATGAATTCTTTTGCTTTATCTCTTAATTGCTTAATATCAGCCCATTCTCCAGCAACCATCAACTGGTCGTCCTTGTTCAGTTTTACCTGGAGAACGTTTCGTTCCTTTACAATGATATCATTGTTCTGCTGCTCCTTGTTTTCTGGTGGAGGCGGTAAACGTCTTGCCAGACCTCGGTCAGTATCCATTGATGTTGTAATAAGGAAGAAAATAAGCAACATGAAAGCAATGTCAGCTGTAGAGGTCGCATTAATTTGCGGCACATCTCTTTTACCTTTTGCCATTCTACTTATTTGTTTTATCTATTAAACGTCAATGAATAATCTTATCTTTGTTTAAGGATACCTGAAAGATTCAACAATGTACCTACAGACGCAATGATTAACAGTGCATAAGTTGAATAAATCAGCATATCAGTAACTTTCAACATTGTTATGTTTGAATAAACTGTACCGTCACCCATCAAAACAGATTCAGTAGAACCCATATTGTATGTAACCACCAACAGCACAACCAGCAAAATCAAGCCAAAGAGAGATTTGACAGCCCCTTTCGGATTATCCTTCAAAGCACCTCCAAATTGTGCGATAGCACCAATTATAGTAACGATAACTGTAACGGCGAACATTCCGTACATCAAGTACATCAAAGCTTCAGTATTCTTAGGATCGTTGTATTCGCCCACCGGATTATTGTATCCTACAAAGTAGAACATGCCCAATACTACCAAAATCAAGGCAACACAGACATAGAATACATAGTAAGATACTTTGTATGATAATTTAGCCATTGTTTATATTATTTTTTGTATTTCAAGTTGTATTTCATGATCATATCAAGCAATGTGATAGAAGAATCTTCCATCTGGCTTGTAATAGCTTCAATCTTAGAAAGGATGTAGTTATAGAATACCTGAAGAATCAATGCTACAACCAAACCGAAGATAGTAGTGATCAACGCAACTTTCATACCACCTGCAACGACTGTCGGAGAGATATCACCAGCCTGCTGGATTTTATCGAACGCCATAACCATACCGATTACAGTACCCAAGAATCCCAAAGACGGAGCCATCGCGATAAACAATGTGATCCAAGAACATCCTTTTTCAAGGTAACCTGCCTGAACACCACCGTAAGAAACTACTGAACGTTCTACTACGTCCAAACCTTCGTCGATTCTCATCAGACCCTGATAGCAGATAGAAGCAACAGGACCGCGAGTGTTACGGCATACAGTTTTAGCACCTTCTACGTCACCTTTTTCCAAAGCAGCTTCAATTTTAGCCATCAATTTCTTTACGTCTACTTCAGCCAAGCTCAAGTAAATGATACGTTCGATACAGAAAGCCAAACCAAGAACCAATGCAATAGCTACCAATGACATGAAGCTTGCATCACCTTCAATAAATTTAGTTTTTAACTCTTTGTGCATACCACCTTCTTCAACAACTGCAGGAGCTGCTGCTTCGTCCGCTGCTGCAACCTGTTCTGTCTGTGCCGGAGCTGCTGTAGCTGTAGAATCCTGAGCCATAGCTGTCTGAGTCATTCCAAATGAGAGGACTCCCATCACTGCAAGAATTGCAAATAACTTTTTCATTGTGTGTCTAATTTTTAAGATTAATTAATTAATAGTTATAAATTGTTTTTATTGTTCACTAAAATCTTTTTGCGGAGAGAACGGGATTCGAACCCGTGATACGCTTTTGGCGTATACACGCTTTCCAGGCGTGCCTCTTCAACCACTCGAGCACCTCTCCTTTATGGCCTCGCCAAGGGGTTTCCCTTAAAAACGAACGCAAATTACAAATAAAAATGCGAACGGCAAGCGATTTCAGCCACAAATGTATTCTTTTTTTTCGTCTTACATAACAATCGGAAGACAAAAGTTCACAGATTCACCTAAAATTAATAAACTTTAAAAACTTCCTTCGGCTTTTTTGAAGACTTTGAGTGCATTTTCGGAAGTCGTAAGCCCGATTTCGGACAAAGGTCTCTCATAGATTTCAGACAACTTCTCTGCCACCTTTACCAGATAGGCACTCTCGTTTCTTTTACCTCTATAAGGCACCGGTGCCAGATAAGGAGAATCCGTTTCCAGCACAATACGCTCAAGAGGAATTTCCTTCAAGACTTCGGGCAATGTACTTTTCTTAAAAGTCACCACACCGTTTACTCCCAACATGAATCCTTCGTAAGCCAGCAACTGCGCTGCATCTTCTGCCGTACCAGTAAAACTATGGAAAATACCGGTGAGTGAAGTTCCGGCATAAGGTTTCAAGACTTCCAACAATTCCGGATAGGCTTCTCTACAGTGTACGATCAACGGCAAATCATATTCCAAAGCCCATTGTATCTGCTCGTCGAGTACCAGCATCTGTTCGCTCCGGTAAGTTTTATCCCAATACAGGTCCATTCCCACTTCTCCAATACCATAAAATGTCTGCTCCGAGCGCAACCATTGTTCAACGACAGCCAGTCTGCGTTTCCAGTCGGCATCTACAGAAGTAGGATGAAAACCAATCATCGGATAGCAACCGTCGTGAGTATTGCAAAGCGCCAGCATAGCTTCTACCGAAGTGTCATCGATATTAGGCATAAACAAACGGAGTACGCCAGCTTCTGTTGCACGAATCAGTGCCAATTCACGATCTTCATCAAATTCTTCAGCGAAGAGGTGAGTATGTGTATCAATCAGGTTTACCATAGTCTTACAATTTACGGTTCATCAATTTCAATACAAAATCCATCAGATTCTGCTTCAAGGCATCTTCTACCGATACTTTTTCCAAAAGAGCTTTTGCCTCTTCGTAATACTGATCGATTTTCTGCTGGCAAATTTCTCCGATACCCACCTTATTATATATAGCCGTCACAGCTTCAATCTTAGAAGAAGGCACATAATTTGATGCCGCAATCCAATCAAGCAATTCTCTTCGGGTTTGTGCATCGGCTTTCTCAAGAGCTGTAATCAGCATATAAGTTTTCTTGTTACACAGAATATCTCCTCCTATTTTCTTACCGAATACAGCCGGATCTCCATACACATCCAAATAATCATCCTGCAACTGAAAAGCCAGTCCCATACGCACTCCGAAATCATAAAGCAACTGAGCATCTTCTTCCGAAGCTCCACCCAATATAGCTCCTATCTTCAATGCACCGGCCAACAATACTGAAGTTTTCAAGCGAATCATTTCGATGTATTCTTCTACCGACACATCAGTACGTGTTTCAAACTCCATATCCCACTGTTGCCCTTCGCATACTTCCAGTGCTGTTTGTCCGAAAACCTCCATCACACTTTTTACATACTCAGCCGGACAGTCCTGCATCATGAACTGATAGGAAAGAATCAGCATGGCATCTCCGGAAAGGATAGCCGCATTCGGATTCCATTTTTTATGCACAACCGGTTTTCCCCGGCGCATTTCTGCATTATCCATCAAATCATCATGCAAAAGCGTAAAGTTATGGTAAGTTTCAATTGCTGCAGCCTGCGGAAAAATGCGTTCTACATCTTCCTTATATAAATTATAGGCAAGCAACATCAATACAGGGCGTAAGCGTTTTCCGCCCAAAGACAAGACATATTCTATCGGGTCATACAATCCTTTCGGATTACGGGAATAAGGAAGCGATTCGATATAGGCATGAATCTGCTTCATCAGGTGTTCACTGCTTAACTGCTTCATAAAAGAAAGATTTAGAGAGTTGGTACAAAAAAGGCTGCTCTTTGCAAAAGCAGCCTTTTAAAGAGTTATCTAACCAAATAGATTACTGCAATTTAAATGTTACAGGTACGGTATATTTTACACGTACAGCTTTACCACGCTGCTTACCTGGTTTCCACTTCGGCATGGTTTTGATGACACGAAGTGCTTCTTTATCCAAGTAAGGGTCTACACTACGAACAACAACCGGGTCAACGATAGAACCGTCCTGATTTACGACGAACTGAACGATTACACGTCCCTGAACACCGTTTTCCTGTGCAATAGTCGGATATTTGATGTTCTTACCCAAGAATTTCAAACATTCTGCCATACCACCTGGGAATTCAGGCATTTCTTCTACAACCATGAAGATTTCAGCTTCTTCCGGTTCTTCTTCTTCAACAACAGGAGCTACATACTTGATTTCAACAGCCTGATTGTTTTCTTCGCTTGACTGGATGGTTGTTTCTTCCACATCCGCGTCATTTTCTGCAATCTGCAACACTTCTTCCACCTTCGGAGCTTCGGGAGGAGGAGGTGCCTGTTTCGGTTCTTCCTGTTCTGTAATAGGAATCATTTCTTCTTCAAAGATCGGCATTTCGACGCCACTATCGGTAACTACCTGTTTGTCACGTTCTGTCCATTCGAACGCCACGAACATCACTGCCAATATCAGCACGAGTCCAATCAGCAGCCATGTGGTCTTTTTACCTTCCAAGTCTGCTTTCGGTGATTTTTTAATTTCCATAAAAAACTTTTATTGGGTTAATAATCTCTGTTCGGCAAATGTAACATAAATCTTTTAATCTGCCACATCCGAAAGCAAAAAAAATGAGATTTTGTTTCATCTTCCATTCCAAAGTATTAAAAGTAGTATTCATCGCATACCGTTCTCTTTTCCAGAAAAGGGTTCCTTAGCGTATTTTAACCATCCAAGACATAAAAAGCAACCCTTTCTATCGCAAAAAAGAGTATCTTTGAAGCCTGAATTCAAACATATTAATATAAGGTATGAAGAAAATCATTATCGCAATCGATGGCTTTTCCTCTTGCGGAAAAAGCACCATGGCAAAAGATCTGGCAAAAGAGATTGGTTACATCTATATAGATAGCGGAGCCATGTACCGTGCCGTAACACTTTATTGCCTCGAGCACCAGCTGTTCGATGAAAAAGATCAGGTGAAAGAAGAAGAGTTGAAAGCCTGCATGAACGACATACATATCTCTTTCCGACTGAACCCGGAAACCCAGCGTCCGATGACCTACCTTAACGGAAGCAATGTAGAAGACCGTATCCGTACAATGGAAGTTTCTTCTCACGTCAGCCCGGTAGCCGCACTGGGATTCGTACGCGAAGCACTGGTTCGCCTGCAACAGGAAATGGGAAAGGAAAAGGGTATTGTAATGGACGGACGCGATATCGGTACAGCCGTCTTTCCACAGGCTGAACTGAAAATCTTTGTAACAGCTTCTCCCGAGATCCGTGCACAGCGCCGGTACGATGAGCTGAAGGCAAAAGGTCAGGAAGCCTCTTTCGAGGATATATTATATAATGTAAAAGAACGCGACCGTATCGACCAGACCCGTGCAATCAGTCCACTCCGTCAGGCAGAGGATGCGATTCTTCTCGACAACAGCCAGCTGACTATCCAGGAACAGAAAGAATGGTTAAAAACTCAATTTCTTAAAGCCACCCATGCGTAAAGTAGAAATAGATCAGGGTTCCGGATTCTGCTTCGGGGTAACAGCCGCCATCCAGAAAGCGGAAGAAGAATTGGCCAAAGGAGAAAAACTCTATTGCCTGGGCGACATCGTACACAACGGCCAGGAGTGCGAACGCCTGAAACAGATGGGACTCATCACCATCAATCACGAAGAGTTTGCACTTCTGAAAAATGCCAAGGTCTTGCTCCGCGCTCATGGAGAGCCTCCACGTACTTACGAAATAGCCCGCGAAAACCATATCGAAATTATCGATGCAACCTGCCCTGTAGTACTGCGTCTGCAAAAACGCATCAAGCAGGAATACGACACAACCCCTTCCGACCGGGAAAAACAGATTGTTATCTATGGTAAAAACGGACATGCCGAAGTCTTGGGACTGGTAGGGCAGACTTGTGGGAAAGCCATTGTCATCGAGAAACTGGATGAAGTCAAATCGCTCGACTTCTCCAAAGACATCCGTCTTTATTCGCAAACCACAAAATCGCTGGATGAATTCCGCCAGATTGTAGCCTATATCAAGGAGCATATCTCCCCGTCTGCCACATTCGAATATTACGATACAATCTGCCGTCAGGTAGCCAACCGCATGCCTAATATCCAGAAGTTCGCGTCTGCACACGACCTGGTATTCTTTGTCTGCGGGCATAAAAGTTCAAATGGGAAGATTCTTTTTCAGGAATGCAAAAAAGTCAACCCCAACAGTTACCAGATCGACCAGCCGGAAGAGATAAATAAAGACTTATTAAAAGACACACAATCCATCGGTATCTGCGGGGCAACCTCTACCCCAAAATGGCTGATGGAAGCGTGCAAAAACGTGATAATGAAAGAGTAAAACAAAATATTCTTTTTTGTTTTATTCTTTTATATTTTTAGTAAATTTGCGTCATAGAATTAAACTTATAGTTAACTTATGGGAACAATTAAATGTATTGGTATCCTTACATCGGGAGGTGATGCTCCCGGTATGAATGCAGCGATACGTGCCGTGACACGTTCTGCAATCTACAACGGATTAAAGGTAAAAGGTATTTATCGAGGTTACAAAGGTTTGATTACAGGAGAAATTCAAGAGTTTCAAACACAAAATGTAAGTAACATTATACAGTTGGGAGGTACCATCCTGAAAACAGCACGTTGTCAGGAATTCAAAACTCCCGAAGGACGTAAGGTCGCTTACGAAACCATGCAGCGCGAAGGAATCGATGCGCTGGTAGTAATCGGTGGTGACGGATCACTCACCGGAGCGCGCCTTTTGGCACAGGAATTCGATGTACCGTGTATCGGACTTCCGGGTACCATCGACAACGACTTGTATGGTACAGATACTACCATCGGTTACGATACCGCTTTGAATACAATCCTTGATGCAGTCGACAAGATTCGTGATACAGCCACTTCTCACGAGCGTCTGTTCTTCGTTGAAGTAATGGGACGCGATGCCGGCTTCCTGGCCTTGAACGGTGCCATTGCATCAGGAGCAGAAGCAGCCATTATCCCGGAATTCAACACAGAAGTCGACCAGTTGGAAGAATTCATCAAGAACGGTTTCCGCAAATCGAAGAGCAGTTCTATCGTATTGGTAGCAGAAAGTGAAATCACCGGTGGTGCCATGCACTACGCAGAACGTGTAAAGAACGAATATCCACAATACGATGTACGTGTAACCATTCTCGGACACTTGCAGCGCGGCGGACGTCCTACTGCACACGACCGTATCATTGCCAGCCGTATGGGTGTAGCAAGTATTGAAGCTTTGATGGAAGGACAGCGTAACGTAATGATCGGTATTGAAAACGACCAGATCGTATATGTTCCGTTTACCAAGGCTATCAAGAACGACAAGCCTATCGACCGCGAACTGGTTAATGTATTGCGCGAATTGTCAATCTAAAAATTCAATTTTAATCCCTATAAACTGCTATTGTGTATTCTGCACAATAGCAGTTTTTGTTCCTATATCTTCAAGTAAATCTTATCTCCATTTCGTGAAATACACATTTCCATCCAAGTATTCTCATATTTTACATTAATTAAATTTATATCTCTTACTATCACTCTTTTTGTCAGCATAATCTACTTTTGATAAAAAAAATGCAGGAATAAGTTCCAAATTCCAAAAAAAAATAATAAATTCGAAATATTCATACATGAAGAATATAAGTTTTTAATAAAAATTTCCCCTATGACAACACTTAAAAGCATTCTAACTATCTGTTTATTAGTCTATTCTTGTAGCATTATGGCACAAAGAACTACAGAAATTGTAGAGCCCCTCTCACAAGACCAGGAAGAAGGCATGACACTGAAAAGAAAAGTAGCCATCGGGCGCTTCTCCAACGAAACACAATACGCCAAAGGAATTTTCTACGACAGAGAAAATGATCCTATGGGAAAGCAGGCTCTCGATATCCTGTCATCTAAACTAGCCGCTTCGGGAAAATTTCTACTGTTGGAAAGAAGTGATTTGGAAACACTTCTGGAAGAAAGCAACAAAAGTGACAATGCGGTTGCGACTTTAGGAGCAGACTATATGATTATCGGTTCAATCACTGAATACGGCCGGAAAAATACCGGTAAAAACAGAGTGTTCTCTTCGGAAAAAACTCAGACTGTAGAAGCTGCAGTAGCAATTCGTCTAGTAGATGTTTCTACAGGATTAATCATCTACTCCGATGAAGCCAAAGGGGCAGCGGAACTTACAACCAAAACGACCATGGGACTGGGTGGACAAGCATCTTTCGATGCTACACTGAGCGACAAAGCCATCTCAGAAGCTATCGGACAATTGGTAGAAAACATTATTAATAAATGTACTAATGCACCGTGGAAGACCTACTTCCTGGCTTACGAACCGGATGCCATACTGATAGCTGGAGGACACAGTCAAGGTATTAAAGAAGGAATGACATTCGCTATCAAGACTAAAGGGAAGAAAGTAAAAAATCCTCAAACCGGTATTATCATTACACTTCCCGGAAAGAAAATAGGAGAAGTGAAGGTTATTTCCACCGGAGGAGATACTCCGGAAACCGAGTACTCTTTTGTAGAAGTGAGTGGCACCACAGAAATCAATGCCAACAATATGGGAAACTATATTATTGAAGAATCAAAATAAACAATATCCCCATTTCTAAACCCAATATAAACATCTATGAAGAAGTTTTTAAAAATCATAGCTTTTGCAGCCATTTTCCCTGCTTTTTTTGCAGGATGTAAAGCTCCGGTAGCCCAACAGAGTGGTAAAGAAGATATTGCTTATCTTTTGTTTGTCAGCCCTAATACCTATGCAGGAAAAAAAGTGACTGTCAGTTTAGACAATCAGAAACCATTCTCGGTACAAGTCGTCAAAGAAAAGAAATCAAAACGAAAAGGAACTCAATATGGAGTAAAAACAGGAGCACGCCACATTAAAGTCTCTTATGAAGGCAAAACCCTATACAATAAGAAAATTTTTATTTCTACTCAGGAAGTAAAACAGATTATCTTACCATAAAACTACTGTGATTATGAAAATCAACACTTTATTGCCTTCTTCAGTAGCTATTGCTTCTCTCCTTTTTCTCATCTCGTCTTGTACGACTACTCAAAACCTATATTCCTGGCATGACTATGAAGATATAACTTATCAATACAATAAAAAGCATACCGAAGAGCTGAAAGTCAAAGTATTGGAAGAGTATCAGAATATGATTCAAAAACAAAACGGCATCCGGGCTACAGTACCTCCAGGTATGTATGCAGAATACGGATATATGCTATATAAAACAGGAAAAAAAGAAGAGGGAATCCGCTTTCTGAAAGAAGAGATAAAACTTTATCCAGAATCGGAGGTATATATTTCTAGAATCATTAAACAATTGGAAAAATGAAAAAAACAATTCAACATATCCTTCGCCAATTATTACTCCGACGGATGCTCCCCATCTATTTGCTGGCAACGATGGCTGCTCTATTTACATCATGTACTACCCCCACTACACTCAGTCAGCAATATCCCAAAATGTACGAAGAGAAACCGCTTACCATAGCCATCATGCCACCTATCAACCAGACTACGCATGCAGAAGCGAAAGATTTCTTCTATACTACCCTGTACATGCCTCTGAGTGAAAAAGGATACTATGTGTACTCTCCCTATCTGACAATGGAGATGTTTCAGCAGGAAAGCGCATACGATGCAGAACTGTTTCTGGAAAAAGATCTTACAGCATTCAGAAATGTATTAGGAGCCGACGCTGTTATGTTCACAGTTGTAAAAAACTGGGAAAGAGTAAATATAGGGGGAATGCTTAAGGTAAAAATCGAATACATCCTCCGTTCAACTAAAACCGGAGAAACCTTATACAATAGAGAAGGAGATATTACGGTCGATACCAGCATAAGTAGCGGAGCTGGTGGACTAGGTCTCCTCGTCGACCTGGTGGCTACAGCAATTAATACAGCAGCCACAGACAAGGTTATAGCCGGACGCAAATGCAATGCTTTTGTTCTTTCTGATATGCCGGCCGGAAAATATTCTCCGCTCTACGAAAAAGACCAAAACAACCCTGCGGGAAAGAAAAACGTAAAAGCGACTGTAAAATAGAGCTATCTCTGTTTTCATATCACAGAATTGAAGCCGTCTCAAGAAACTATTTATCTTGAGACGGCTTCAATTTCTTTTCAAATCCAGCTCCCTTGAACCCGGAAAATTCGTAATACCTCAAATATGGTGCATTAATTGTACTTTATCCTAAATCCGGACAAACCACAACAGCAGAACTCTTCGTTCCTGAAAACAGGAAATAATATAATAGAAAGGTAACAACAAATGCCAAAAGCTTTAATCGACATCATTGGCCGTACAGTTATCGCTGTTGGCTGTAGAGCCGACGTAGATGATTGTACAGCCGACAGCGTCGTTTTAATTCAGCAAATAGAATCATAAAACTCACATCCAGAAAGCCTCACGCCTTCATCCGTCTTCTGCGCTTACGGCGTTGCAGATTTTTACGTTTGTAGCTAATCCAGCGGCGACGGATTTGCCATCCGCATAATCCTACGACTACAGCCAGAATCAGAATCACAATGCCTCCGCTCAGATTATCCCCTTTCACACGCGACCATATTTCCAGTACATTCACCGTCTTGTCACCAAAATCGCGAATCATTGAACAGCGGGCTATTACCGAACGGTCCGGATACTGTGTATTGCGCAGGCGTACCTTTTGCGCTTCAGCACCGAAGAAATAACTGGCATCAACTTCTTCCAGTGTAGAGTCAATGCAGGCTTCCATGATTTCGGGAGCAGCAATCGAACTCACATACCCGTTTTCCTCCATATTACGCAAGGCAATGTCCGGACGACATAAAAAATTGATGAAGTAACTTGCCGCTTTCGTATTGCGGGCATATTTAGGAATCACCCATCCGTCGTACCACACATTACTGCCTTCCTCCGGAATAGTATAGTCCAAATCCACACCTACTGTAGCCGCTTCCTCCATGGCCCACTGAGCATCCCCGCTCCATGTCACGTTTATCCAAGCCTTTTCTTTGGTCATCATCTCTTTACCAAAGTCAGCTTCCCATCCAGCCACATTCGGTTTCAGTAATTTAAGATACTTTTCCACTGTATCCATGGCCGCAGGTGAATAATCGTTCATCAGTTCCGGAACAGTTTTCAGTCCTTCTTTCAGTTCTTTGCGGTGTGCATACAGCATAGCTGTACCGTAAGCATCACGGTAGGCATCCTTCATCAGCAGTTTACCGGCAAAATGTTTATTCCACAGACAGTCCCACGATTTCAGTTCCTCCGGTTTTACATATTTCTTATTATAGAGAATACCTGCAGTACCCCACATGTAACACACTGCATAACGGCTGGCTGGATCATCCGGACGGGTACTCAACTTATCAATCTGTTCCTTGATATACGGAGCTACTCCTTTCATATAATTAGGCGAATGAGCAAATACCGTATCAATAGGCAGCAACAGATTCTTGCGCAACATTCGTTCGATGATGTATTCCGACGGACACACCACATCAAAGTCCTCATGCCCTTTTTCAATCTTGGTCAGCATGATTTCGTTGATATCAAACGTCTGATACACAATACTGATATCCTCTCCGGTCTGCTCTTTATAATACTCCTGAAAATCCTCCAGTACTCCTTCTCCGATGTAGTCGGCCCAGTTGTATATTTTCAGTACTTTCTGCCGCGAACCGGTATCGTTATAGCATGCAGAACACAGAGCACACAGCCCCATTATCAGTACAAGTAAATTCAGTTTCTTCATGTTGTTTTTTTAGGTTACGAAACTTTTTTCAATTGAAAATTGAGAATTGACAATTGGCAATTACCATAGTTCTCTTGCCAACTCAAGAGCTCGTATTAAGTTTGTAAGTTTTTTAGTTTGTAAGTTTGTTAGTATTCTCAAGCTCAGAAACTTAAAAACTCAAGAACTTAAAAACTCATATTAAGTTTGTTGATATTCTCATACGCAAACTCAAAAACTCAAAAACTCAAAAACTCAAGAACTCAAAAACTTAAAAACTTAAAAACTTAAAAACTCAAAAACCAGTTTTCTCATCTTTTTTTATCTGCCCTTCTGTTCAGAATAATCAGCAATACCAGAATCACCACAAAAATGATGGCCGAAAGCGGACGCAATTCAGGGGTAAGTCCTCCCTTGCGTGCATCAGCATAAATATAAGTCGACAGCGTTTCCAGCCCCTGATTACCGATGGTAAACACCGTAACGGCAAAGTCATCAATAGAGATGGTCAGTGCCAGCAGAAACCCTGTAATCATTCCCGGACGAATCTCCGGAATAATCACCTTGCGAAGTGCCTGCATCGGAGTTGCCCCCAAGTCCAAAGCAGCCTCATAAAGATTCGGGTTCATCTGTTTCAGTCGCGGAAGCACACTCAACACCACATAAGGCGTACAAAACGTAATATGTGCCAGTACCACAGTAGTAAATCCCTGAGTAATACCCAACGATACAAAAAGCAGGAAAAGTGAAATACCCGTGATAATATCACCGTTCAGAATAGGAATTGTATTGATAAATCCCATCGCCTGCCGTCCGCGAGCCTTCAGATTATAAATACCGATAGCAGCCAGACTACCCAATATAGTAGATGCCGTTGCTGCAATCAGTGCAATGGCAATGGTATTGACAAAGGCATTCACCAGCGAATGATGCGCTCCCGTATCAAACAGCGAAGCATACAGTTTCATCGAAAACCCCGTCCAGTTACCCAGTACCTTGGCTTCGGTAAACGAGTAAACCACAATAATGGCAATCGGTGCATACAATGCCAGCAACAACACCCACAGGTATGTCTGTGCAAGAATCTTCTTTACCATACGCCACTTCCTCCTTTATCCGATTCACGTTCTTCACTGCTGAAAAGTGAAGTTGCCGCAATCAGGAACAGCATAATCAGCGACAAAGCTGCCCCGTAATTCCACAAACTGTTGTTTATATTCTCCTGCATGGTTGTACCAAACAACTTGATGTTGTTCATCGTCAGCAGTTCGGCGATGGCAAAAGTCGAGATAGTAGGCATGAATACCATCATGATACCACTCACCACCCCCGGCATAGAAAGCGGGAATACCACCTTCCAGAACACCTGAAACGAGTTGGCCCCCAAATCCTGTGCTGCTTCAATATAACTTTTGTCCATCTTCTGCAGCGTATTGTAAATAGGGTAAATCATAAACGGAATAAAATTGTATATCATACCGAATATCAGTGCCCCCTCTCCCAATGGCAAACGGAGGAAATCAAACAGAGCCACCGTAGCCAGCGTACGGATCAGGATATTCACCCACATGGGCAGGATAAACAGCATAATCACCGTCTTGGCATACCCCGAATTGCTCCGGCTCAGAATCCATGCCACCGGATAGCCCAACACAATACACCCTATCGTAGTGAGAATGGCAATACCAATCGAATACACAAAAGTATTCACGTCTTCCGGATGTGCCAGAAACTTGCTGAAATTGGCAAGTGTCAGACGACCTGCATCATCCGTAAAGGCATAGACCACAATCAGCACCATCGGAATAATCACGAAAAAGAGGGAAAACAGCAGATAAGGCACTGTCCAGCTCTTACGTGAAGAAAAGAAAAATCGTAACTTATTCATTTCCGTATGTCGAGAAAAAGAAAATCAGATAATCACACGAATCGCTTCTTTCGGGATAGTAATACCTACACGGTCTCCGTCGTCCCATACATCATTGGTATCGACGAACACATTTTCATCCCAATCGGAGAATACCGTCAGATGATAATGATTTCCCTTGTACAGAATAAACTTCACTTCTCCAGTCAGCATACCGTCCTCTTCGTTGTCCTGCAACACCACCTGATCGAAGTCCACTTCCACTTTTACGGCTCCGTTCTCTTGTACCCGACTCATATCCACCGTCGGACATTCGAACTCACATCCCAGAAACTCCACATGCGTATCGTCTATCATGCGCGCTTCAAATGTATTGCAGATACGCTCTTTCTTCATAATATGAATATCGAAAGGTTTTATCAGCAAACCGACTTCCGTACCCACTTCAAAAGCATGATAGTCCTGCACCACCATTTCATAGTCACCACACAGCACCACCATTTCATAGTGTACCCCCTTGAAGATGCACGACTGCACTACACCACGCAACTGCGCCATGTCTGATACCGGGAAAATATACAAGTCTTCGGGACGAATCACCACATCCACCGGCATATTTTCTCCAAATCCCTTGTCTACGCACTCAAACTCATGGTTGCAGAAACGTACGCGGCAATCCTTCACCATCGTTCCGTTCAAGATGTTGCTCTCTCCAATAAAGTCGGCTACAAACGAGTTGATCGGTTCATTATAGATATCTGTCGGTGTACCAATCTGCTGAATCTTACCCTCGCTCATTACCACGATGGTATCACTCAGTGTCAGTGCCTCTTCCTGATCGTGTGTCACATAAATAAAGGTAATTCCCAGACGGCGGTGCATTTCCTTCAACTCCATCTGCATATCCTTACGCATCTTCAAGTCCAGTGCAGCCAGCGGTTCATCCAGCAACAACACTTCCGGTTCGTTCACAATAGCCCGGGCTATTGCTACACGCTGCTGCTGTCCTCCCGACAGAGAGTTCACATCACGATATTCGTAATCCGTCATTCCCACCATCTTCAGCGCAGCCTTCACTTTCTTCTCCATTTCAGCCTTCGGCATCTTCTTCAGTTTCAGTCCGAAAGCAATGTTATCATACACATTCAGATGCGGAAACAGCGCATATTTCTGAAACACGGTATTCACCGGTCGCTTGTGCGGCGGTGTCTGCGTAATTTCCTTTCCGGAAATACGTATTTCTCCTTCCGAAGCAGTCTGAAAACCAGCTATCAGTCGCAACAGCGTAGTCTTTCCACATCCGGATGGTCCCAGAATTGTTACAAATTCACCCTTTTTAACCGAGAGGTTAATATGATCCAACGCCGTCTTTTCTCCAAAAAACTTGGATACATCCTTTACCTCAATAATAGACATGTTCTCGTTTTGCATTAATCCAGTTCAATATTTATGGGGGCAAAGTTACATATATTATTCACCAAAAGCACCATAATCAGCTTATTTTCGATAAAATATTCTAATCATGATGCTTTTTGCGTATAATTATGCGATAAATGAATCTCTTCTTTTTCCTTTTTATTTCATTTCCTCAAAATAAGTATCAAGCAGTCGCTTGGCAGCAGCAAACGAAGTAGCCCGTCCGTTCAGTACCTCCTGCTCCTGTCCGGCCAGCATAGCCGCTATTTTCTCATTCTGATAGAAACTGTCGCGCAGATGTTCGTTGATGGTTTCATACATCCAGTACTTGGCCTGTTCGTTACGGCGGTATTCAAAATATCCGTTGGCCTTCACAAAGTCGAAATACTTGTACACCATATCCCAGATTTCCTCTACACCGATGTTGTAGAATCCGGAATACGTCATCACCTGCGGTGTCCATCCCGACTCGGGTGCCGGAAACAGATGCAGTGCGTTACGGAAATGAGCCGCAGCCAACTTAGCCTTTTCAATGTTATTCCCGTCAGCCTTGTTGATGACAATTCCGTCTGCCATCTCCATAATACCACGCTTTATTCCCTGCAGTTCATCTCCAGTACCTGCCAGCTGAATCAGCAGAAAGAAGTCCACCATCGAGTGTACAGCCGTCTCGCTCTGTCCCACCCCTACAGTTTCCACAAAAATCTTGTCGTAACCGGCAGCTTCACAAAGAATAATCGTTTCGCGGGTTTTTCTCGCCACACCTCCCAGCGATCCGGCCGAAGGACTGGGGCGGATAAACGCATCCGGATGAACCGACAACTTTTCCATACGGGTCTTGTCACCCAGAATACTACCTTTCGAACGTTCACTACTGGGGTCGATAGCCAGCACAGCCAGTTTCCCGCCTTTTTTCAGCACATGCAGTCCGAATACATCAATCGATGTACTTTTTCCGGCTCCCGGCACTCCACTGATTCCCACTCGTACCGAATTTCCTGAATACGGGAGACATTTCTCAATCACCTCCTGCGCCAGTGCCTGGTGCTCGGGACGCAAGCTTTCCACCAGCGTAACGGCCTGACTCAATATAGTGACATTCCCTTTCAGAATACCTTCTACATATTCTCCTGCAGAAAACTGCCGTCTTTGCGGACGCTTTCTGTTCTTCAGATAAGGATTTACCGTTGCAGGCTGTTCTATGCCTTTATTCACGGTCAACCCTTTGTATTCTTCACTGTTTTCCGGATGGTCCATAGCTTTTTGTTTTTATTTTTAGTTAACAAGGGGCAATTTAAGTTTTTAAGTTTTTGAGTTCGTAAGTTAGTAGGTTTTTAAGTTGGTGAGTTTACAAAACGCTTCCAATTGACAGTTTATAACAAACTTAAAACTCAAAAACTTAAAAACTCAAACCAACTATCTCAAACTCGCCTTCACCCTCAGGGTTATCTTCGGATGCTGCGGGTCATTTGTAATCATCAGAATACGCTGTGTACCTCTCACACGTGACAGGTTCTTGGCTAATACAGTCACTTTCATCTTGGTCGACTCACCCGGTTTCAGCACACGCTTCTTCAAATTCACCGACAAAGCTATACTGAACACCTGCATATCCTTGATTACCAGATCAGTCTTTCCAGTATTTGTAATCACAACCGTCTGCGACTTCTTCTGAGTCGGCTTCAGATTCAGATATTCCAGTTTTTGTGTAGAAAGTGAAATAACCGGTGGATTCTGTTTTTCGTACTCGCTCATTGAAGAGAAGTCGGGCAACAATACAACCGATACCGGAATCTCATTTTCACTACCTACTTTGTCACCCAGGAAGCGCGACAAGTACACCGATGCACGGGTAATACCCAATGCCGGCAGTTTTTCCGTATCCAGCGTCACCTGTATCTTTCCACTCTTGTTGCGCCCTATCACCTCCGGAGTCGACTTCACACTCAGGTACGGAGGCAAATGCATCAGTACCGGAATATACGGTTTGTTCGATGTATTGGCCACCAGAATTTCAAACACCGGCTTGTCACCCCGGTTCACATCATCAAACTCTATCTCTTCCTTATCCAGACGGATGGCTCCGAAAGCAATCGGATGAGTAAAGGTAAAGTTCTTCGGATCGGCAGTTACTTCTCCGTTGAATTCCAGATACAAAGGCATCGGCGAAGCATTGCAGTACACTCCCACTTCCTTATAGAAACGTCCTATCGCCTCTGCATCAAACACAGCCGTTACCGTACCTTTTCCTCCTGCCGGAATCGGCTCTTCCGTCCATGTAGCCTTTGTACATCCGCACGAAGTTGTCACATTCGATATTACCAGCGGTTTGTCTCCCGTATTGGTAAAAGCATAGGTCACCGTTACCGGATTTCGCCACAATACGTAGCCCAAATCCTGCTGTTCACGGTCGAAAGTTATCTTAGGTTGTGCCTTCCCTGCCAGGGCCACAGCACTCCATATCATCAATAAGAATAAAATACGTTTCATCAATTTCGTTTTCTATTATTTTCGCCAAAGATAATATAAAAATATAAGATATAATCAAAGTCCGACAGAATGATGACATATTCAGTTTTTTTAAAACACCACTACTTCACCACCAACAAGAAAAACAAAAAACCGGCATATACCCAATAAAAATATTGGAATATATGCCGGTCCCCTCTATAGGTTTCTAATATTTAGCTTAGAAGACTCCTTCTGTAAAAATGGGTCAGTTAGCTGCAAATATCATATATCCTTTATAAACGTTTCCATCTATTTCAGTATAATATATAGCCCATACTTTTCCATTCTGTTTCTGAATTACCTTGAAGGTACATGTCGTTGTATTCTCGTCAAACTGATATGCAAAGTTTCTTCTGACATGCAGATATCCGGTAGTTTCCTGACCTACCACGAAATCGTTTTTCGTTTCAAAACCGATGGTAAGAGCAGTTTTGGTACTTCCTCTGAAATAAACACCTGTATGTACTACACCCGCTTTTCCATAATACATAATCTCAGAGTTACAAGCATGCATTACACTCGAACTCGGCTTGATTAATTCTATAAAGTTTTCTTCAGCCGATCCCGGTTGCGAGAATATATATTTTATATCTGTCTGAGCCTTAATTGCTTCCAGTTCCTCATCCGTATACGGAGAATCGCTGATTGTAACCACCACTGTTACCTTTACAGACAAGCCATGCGAGTCTGTAATTGTTATCTCAGCCTCTCCTTCTGCCACGGCGTTCACAACGACAGTATTCGGAGATGCTTCATCTATTTTTACCATAATGATACTCTCATTAGACGAAACAGCAGTATATCCTCCATTTCCTTCTGTTATATTCAAAGACATAGAAGACGGTTTACCAAACGGAAGAGAAATATTCAGTTCACTCTTTTCGGGAACAAGGTTATCTGTAAGATATACGTCAATCTTCACATTCTTGTATCCTCCGTCTTTATCGGAAATCAATATTTCAGTTTCTCCCTGTGCCACTCCGGTTACGGTTATCACATTACCTTCCAAAGAAGCTTCGGCAATATCCGAATCCAGTACAGAGATACGATAATCTCCTGCTCCTTCAGTAATTTCAATAGTCTTTGCCTGCTCTTTAATTATTTCCAGTTTTTCCGTATTGACACTAATTTCAGCTTTGCCTCCCGGAACTTCTACCAATTCATCGTTCTCTTCAGGATAAGTAGGAGTTTCATCCTCACTACAAGCGTACAAAGCACACGATGCAAAAAGCATCAGGCCCATATATAAATGTACTATTTTCATAATTCGTATATTAATTATCAACTGATTCCAAAAATAAGATTCCCTCTATTAAAAGTCTTTCGGATAAGGTTTTCCGTCATACACCACCTCCTCACCATAAAGGATCTGTCCGACTTTCTGCAGCGCATCTTGTTGAGTCTGATAGATATTGCTTCCTATAGGTGTATTAAATGAGCTTCTAAAAGGATCCATTGCAAAAATAAAGTGCGCATATTGCTCGTCTTTAATTTCCTGCAGATACTCATCTTTAGCCCAGAATCCACGGTTGAATTCCTGTGAATACATACCCCATCTTGTATTGTCTATACCCGGATAAATCGGAGCAATCTCAATATTACGGTCATTATAGTCACACATCACATAATCCACATAGTCTTTCACGGCGTTGCCATCGATTACACAACCTTCAGAAGACATATCTCTCAGATTTCCCAATATATAAGCGATATTGATTTTATCGGGCATCAGTCTCTTCATCTCATACATAAGACGGGCAACATGTTCTGGCGATTTAGTAGCCCAGAATCCCGGAGGAGTAGGAACCTGCGCCTTATCGTATTCGTCATCGTAGAAGAATCCATCCAGTCCATAAGTATCACACACTGTTTTCATGTAGCGAGCAAAAGCCTGAGCAGTTTCAGGTTTAAGGTTAGCCACACTTGCATGTGTATGGTCGGCCATAATACCAAGAATAATCTTCATACCACGATCTTGCAGAGGTTTCAGATATTTATCCTTGTTATTCAATATCTTCACGATATTGTCATTATGCAAAGCATGCACAGTTCCGGTTTCCTGGTCAAGTACGATATTATCGCAGAATAATACCACATAGTCAAAAAGATACTTCTTAGAATCTTTCAGTGTAAAACACAGGTGATTCAGCGGGTTTGTTTCGTTTGTTTCAATCACACTGAAAAGTTTTACTGCATCTTCACCCTTGAAATTGTCTCCCAGATTCTCCAGAATTTTAACAAAAATCAGGAATGAGCTGCTTTTAGCAGAAAACTTCAGCGAGCCTTTTGTAACCTTAGCCTGCAAAGGAATCACATAAGTCTTACCAGCTTCCATTTCCTCGGTAGTAGTAAAGCTCACTTTCACCCCTTCAGACACTTGAGTATTTTCAGGCAATGTCATGGCACCTCCGGCACTTAAAAGAACATTGCCTGAAGGGAATGCAACAAAGTCGTTTCCTGTTTCCTCATTATAGCGTTTCAGTACTTCTTGGTCATACGCCAAAGTAACTTCCGAAACAGAAGAAGAAGGTTTTGTTGCCTTCAGCAACAAAGTTACGTCCTTGCTATAACCTGTCTGTATTTCCAACGATGAAAACTCTGTTCTACCATCGATATCAGCCAAATACCCCATCTGGTCAGTCGATACTTCAAACTGACTTTCATCAATATATTTTGCATCAAATTCCGTTTCACTGCACGCTGTAAACAAACCTCCGTATAGAGCAAACAGGATGGCAGCCAAACCGGTTTTATATAAATTATGTTTTTTCATATAGTCATATTTTTAAGAGTCATTACACTAATTATTCCGGAAGTTCTACATAGTTCCATACCAGGCTTTCCGAAGCTGTTGCATTATTGCCATTGGTTGTATAATCCTTCACAGTATCTCCCATTCCGTCATTAAATTTCCAATAAGCTATCAATCCTTCAGAATCCGGAGAAATACGATAGAAGTGGTTCTTAGCTCCAATCTCCTCTTCTGTCAACACCCGGTTCCAGATACGGCATTCAGCTATCGAACCGTCCAGATAACGCTGGTCGTTATAAGAGTAACCAATCCAGAAACAGCGAGGTTTTCCATCCGATTCATCCGAATGAGGCACTCCCCAGTTTACCGGTCCGGCAAACTCAGCAAACACCTGCTCACTCTTTTTACGTCCATTGATGTATACCTGTACAGTCTTGGTTTCAGCATTAAAAGTCACTGCAAGATGATTCCATACACCGGCTCTTACAGTCCAGTCCGAAGCAGTAACATTGTCTCTGCCATCTGCTGCAATCTGCAACTGGTTGCTTGGTATCGAGTTGTCTCCAAGTCGGATCAGGAAATGGTCTTCAATACCCATAATAGTCGTAATCTTAGAGTCTCTGTCGTTTGCAAAAGCATCCACCTTAATCAATGCTTCCGCAGTAAGTGTACGCATGTTTTGAACCACCGAAGGATTTTTCCAGTCTACATACACATTATTATTGCGCAGGTTGGCAGCCCAGTTTACAAGTGCAGCCTTTTTAATCACATAATAAACCGCACGCTGGCTATCCAAAATATTCACATCCGATGAAACGATGGCAAGAGGAAGAACATAAGTCTTTGTAAAGTCAAGTTCATCCAGTTTTATGAAATCAACCGTAAGTCCCGAAGCTGTCACCTCACCGGCTTTGATTCTTACCGTCAGGTCATCAAACTTATAGAATCCGGCAGGCAGCAATTCTGCATTATCGTTGTTCAGTGAGTTATATCGGTTTACCAGACTTGCATCCACTCCGTATGTTACACACACATCAGTAGAATGAGGTTTGGTAAGATAAGTCTTTACCTCTCCTTCCTTTTCAGCTTCACCTGCTTCCACATCGACCAGCACCATTTCTACTTTATCTGTTTCGCCCAAATAGACACAGTTGTCGTAATTTTCTATATCATCCTGGCAACCAGCCAAAAGGCCTGTTCCCAATAAAGCTGTACACAATACAGCAGTATGTATAAATTTCATATTCATTATTTTTTAGACTTTATTTAACAGATGGATTTAAAATAGAAATCATTTCTCTCACGTTTTTGTAATTATATCCGGAAGAATAATAATCCGATGCTACGTTATAGACCCCCACCGCATCAAGCTGGTTTTCGAAGTGCTGCTGTACAGCCCATTGTCCAAACGCCTGCATAGTCAGATTTGTATTCTTCACATCCGCTACCGCTCCATATTTTTGTCCATATTCCAACAGATAACTTTGAGCCAGGATATACGACAACTCACTTCCGCTTGTAGCTGTCTCTCCGGAAACGAATATTGTATTACACTTGTCAAGGATGAAAACACCTTCATACAGATTTTCCGGATTTCCCAGGAAAAGCAACATCTTTTCCGGATTACGCTCTTTCCAGTCGTTTACCATATTGATAAAGTTGTTCTCATTTTCCTTATACTCTTTCTTCTCTTCTTCGGTCATATAAATAGGCAATCTTCCTTTATACTTGATGCAAATACCATCATACTGATATTTGTTTGCCAGAGAAAGAGAATACGCCAGCGTATCTGTCAGGAACTGTCGGAATTCCATCGCTACCGGTTCGTTTTCGGGAGCTTCGTTTACCATGTTGTTGTATATGGTCTTCAGCTGGTCAAAATCAATATCGTAAATCACCTTCATGCCTTTATCTTCACGAATCTGATTGATTTCCTGCATTTCCGACTTCACCAGTTTGTCCGGATACATCAATGATACCACATCGATGCTGTCTGGAATATCAGTCAGATGATGAGCTCTTGAATAAGGCTTTTTCTCACTGTTGTCAAACCAGGCATACACCCACTTATGACTGGTAGTTCTATATTCACGCAAATTAGCCAGATAGCGCGCATACAAATCCGGATTCTGCTCTTGTATATTTGTTTCGTTTACAGTAAATGCTTCAGTATCTGTCCAGTCGCTACAAGCAGTGCACAAAGCTCCAACAGCCCACACAGCACCTACCATCAGTTTTGAAATAGAGTTCATATCAAAATCTTTTTTATTCATATAATATTAAATTCCAGGTTTACAATCCCACCACACACAAGTGCTCATATCGTCGGTTCCAGACAGATATTTAGAGACAGCCTCCTGCACATTGTTCTTATTGCTCACATATTCGTCAGACGGATAAGGCATACGGCGTGCACCACGTTCAGAGTCTACCCGACCTCCACTCTTGTTTCCGGCAGAAGTAGCAGGAATCAGTTTCGGGTAACCGGTACGGCGGTAGTCAGCCCATGCTTCATTTCCAAGTGTCCAGTTCGCAATCCATTTCTGTACAATGATACGTTCCTGTTTTTCATCCAGAGAAACTCCGTCGTTCCATCTTACCGTGATATTGGAAAGAGTACCCGAGTATGAGTTTGCACCTTCAGGGTCATTGTATTTTTCCGGCTGCATATCACATTCCAGATAACTTCCAATTTCAGCGTTCCATTGTTCAAACGACTTGGTAATACCTGTTTCATAAAGAGATTTTGCAGTAGATTTCTCATACGGATTGGTGAATCCCTGCACAGCCAGTGCCTCCGCTCTCAGGAAATAAACCTCAGAAGCATTCATCCAGATTACAGGATCAGTTTCCGCTACGTTTATACCCGAATACTTGCGGGCATTTTTTCCAAGTGTGCTCAATTCTATTCCTCTGCGGATACCCACATATTCAGGCCATCCGAATTCCGATTTCACGAAATACTTTTCACGGCGGTTATCCTGATATCCGTTCATATAGCATATAATATCCGCTGCAGCATGGCTGTCACCCCCTGTCATACTACCCTCTGCCGAGTTATAGCGGGAAGCCACATAAATAGGATTCGAGCCACTCATAAAGTAGTTCCACTGTGCATTGTGATCATTTTCTTCCATATATCCGCCGTTTTCCGGATTCATCGCTTCCACAAACATTGCCTCAGCTTTCGCTTTATCTGCATATACAATACGCATTGCAAGTCTCATTTTCAATGAGTTTGCAAAACGGATCCATTTTTTGACATCTCCCTTGAATACATAATCCGCAGAAGACGGCAACTGATATTCCGGATTATCCACCAGCTTGGCATTCAGCATGTTCACAGCCTGAGTCAGTTCCTCAAAAAACTTATCGTATACTTTTTCTTGCGAATCATAAGGTGTTTCTACCTTTCCGTCCTTACCAATCTGAGAGTAAGGGATAGGACCATACGTATCGGTCACACGGCTCATGGCAGCCACCTTGATGATATTGGCAATCATCAGAGGAATATTGTCACCCGATTCTTCACACAATTTCTCCACCACTGTCAGATTTGTATACAGCACAGGAATAATTCTGTCCGATTTCATAAAAACATTCGTCCAGTTATCGGTAGGATTATAATTGGAAATGGTATTATCCCATCCGCTTGCTTTCGAATCTGCATAATATCCTCCCATAGGTCCACCGAGCAGACAGTCTGTAAACTGAGCCGTATTCACATCAGGAGAAATCACACAACCGGCTATATTACTCATCGCAGAACTCAGTCCGTATCCATCCGGTGTCAAATCACCAGGCTGGCAAGGATTAGAATTGATTTCAAGATAGTTGCCTGTACAAGAGACACAAGCCACAGCCAGAGTTCCTACTAATATTTTATTCATTATACGTTTCATGAGTTTTTAAAATTTTAAGGTTACACTACATCCCACATTACGAGTAGAAGGCATCATAAAATAATCGATTCCCTGATAGAAATTATCAGTAGACGCAACGCTTTCCGGGTCAAATGGAGCCTTGCAGTAAATCATCCACAAGTTACGTCCCACCAGAGACACAGTCAGGTCGCATACATCTCCCAGCATCTTGCGAGGGAATGTATAGCCGATAGAAGCTTCCTGCAGGCGTACATTGGTTGCCGAATAAGTATAATACTGTGCCACAGCATCTCCACTACCGATTGTACGATACCAGTTTTCCGGAGTAACACGGTCGTTTCCATTTACCAGGACGTACCCCAAATCACGTGCTTCAGCAGTACTTTCAGATACTCCGAAGTCGTCCAGAATAGCCTGAGTACGAGAGAATACGACACCTCCCAGACGAGCCGAAACCATAAATCCGAAATTAAAGTTCTTCCATGAGAAGCTGTTGCGCCATGCCATATTTGCTTTCGGCAACACACTACCCAATTTTATGTAATCATCCGAGCTGGCAATTTTCTCAGTCACCGGACGTCCGTTTTCTCCGATATAGATGTTACCCTTGTCGTCGCGGCGCAAGTCCATATTCGAATATACATCTCCCATCGATCCGCCTTCTTTCAGCAGGAAGCGTGTAGAAGCCAGACCACCCATGTTCAATGTGCTGATAGAGAAAGATTCACCTGTAGCCGGATTTATTACATTATCGGCCAGTGTCAGGATTTTGTTCTGGTTAGCAGAGAATGTATAGTTGCTGTTCCAGGTAAAGTCTTTCCATGTTTTCTCATAACCCAAGGCCAATTCCACACCCTGGTTACGTACGGCACCTGTCTGGATATACAGTTTCGAATAGCCGGAAACACCAAGCTCCGGATTAAAAGTCTGGTTTTTTGTCACCGTATGATAGTAAGTCAAATCCAGGTTAAAGTCTTTCAGGAAACGCATGCTGAGTCCCACTTCCCAAGACTCTGTACGTTCAGGCTTCAGGTTATACAACGGATACTGTGTAGTGTTACTCCACTGTCCGGTACTTTCGTTCCATTCATAACGAGGGTTTGCAATGTATCTCTCAAAAGCAGTACCTACCGAAGCAAACGAAGCTCTCACTTTCATGTACGACAGATAATCCTTGTTTACATTAGGCATCAGTTCCGACAGTACGACAGAAGCACCCACCGAAGGATAGAAGAACGATTTGCTTTTAGAGTTAGGCCCGGCCAGCTGAGAAGGCCAGTCGTTACGTCCGGTCAGTGTCAGATAATAAGTACTCTTATATCCAAGTTCGGCCGAAGCAAACAAAGACTGAGTCTGCTCTCTCCATCCATCTTCAATTTTCATTGTTTTTCTGACACTCAGGTTCTGCACGTAGAATCCGTTGGACAGTCCCGGTTTTTCTCCTTCAAAGTTTTCGTCGGCAATAGGACCTCTGTTTTTCAGGAATTCATATCTCATGTCAGTAAACGATCCACCAAGGTTGGCCTGGAAAGACCATTTTTCACCAAAATTCTTATTGATGTTTACCAGGAAGTCTGCATACAGCTGGCGGTCTGCACTCTTTTCTATAGCATACAGACCACGGGTAGACAATTCAGTCATCTGCGTATTTGTACCCGCATAGAATTTCTCTGTATACTTGTTGTTCGAATTATCCAGACGAACACGTCCGCTCACGCTCAACCAGTCCAGAATCTTATAGTTCAGGCTGGCATTAAACATATATCTGTCTTTCCGGTTATTACGAAGCTGACGGTAGTTTACCCAGTAAGGGTTCTGCATCACCATACCCGCATCACCTACCGGCCAGTATTGTGTGTTCAGCTTACGCACCGCATCATAGCGTTCATACATTTTGATGTCTTCCCAGTCATTTCCGCGAGGAAACAGATAAGCTCCTACAATCGGGTTATTATAGACACCCTGGTTTACCATGTTCTGGTCTCCCTGCATGATATAGCTTGCAGACACATCCAAGGTCATCTTGTCATCCAGGAAAGAAGTCGTATTACGGAAAGTAAAATTGTATCGGTTGTATTTGTTATTGGGAACAATACCCTTAGAGTTTACAGCCGATGCCGAAGCATAAGTCTGGTTCTTATCCGTACCGGTAGAAAGAGAAATACTTTCCGTACCGGTTATACCTGTCTGGAAATAATCACTTACAGGGTCATAACCATAGTAAT